>NZ_JBHWOO010000017.1:0-11890 GCF_043424415.1 Luteococcus sp.
CCACTCGCTCCACCAGGAATTCCGTTCTCCCCTAACTTCCTCTAGTCGACCCGTATCGAAAGCAGGCTCAGAGTTAAGCCCTGAGTTTTCACTTTCGACGTGACCAACCGCCTACAAGCTCTTTACGCCCAATAATTCCGGACAACGCTCGCACCCTACGTATCACCGCGGCTGCTGGCACGTAGTTGGCCGGTGCTTCTTCTGTAGGTACCGTCACGTTAGCTTCGTCCCTACTGAAAGCGGTTTACAACCCGAAGGCCGTCATCCCGCACGCGGCGTTGCTGCATCAGGCTTGCGCCCATTGTGCAATATTCCCCACTGCTGCCTCCCGTAGGAGTTTGGGCCGTATCTCAGTCCCAATGTGGCCGGTCGCCCTCTCAGGCCGGCTACCCGTCGAAGCCTTGGTGAGCCACTACCTCACCAACAAGCTGATAGGCCGCGAGTCCATCCATGACCGCCGGAGCTTTCCAACCCCCACCATGCGGTAGGGGCTCATATCCGGTATTAGCAACCGTTTCCGGCTGTTATCCCAGAGTCAAGGGCAGGTTACTCACGTGTTACTCACCCGTTCGCCACTCGTGTACCCCGAAGGGCCTTACCGTTCGACTTGCATGTGTTAAGCACGCCGCCAGCGTTCGTCCTGAGCCAGGATCAAACTCTCCGTTGAAAAATATCGACACCCACCCACAGGCAGGAACATCGTCTACATCAACAAGTTCGACACTGACAAAGAAACCAAAAAACTGGCTTCCATCAATATTTCACTCAAAGAAACCATAACCACCTCAACCCCACCCCAAAAGGCAGGACATCAATGGCCACGGGTAAAACATTTGGCATTGACTTTAGACACGCTGTTGAGTTCTCAAGAATCGGGTGCGACCCGCACATCCATCCCGAAGGACATCCGCTTGGGGCAACTCGTGAAACTTTATCTGCTTTCCATTCAGCGGTCAAACCGCGATTTCCAGCAGATTGCCTCGAATTCATCCAACAATGCTGGACTCCTTCGCTGCTGTTGCCGTTGGCAACTCGTTGAACTTTAGTTCATCTCGCTCCGTGGAGCAAATCCGCGATTCGAGACTCACCGGGCACCACTAACTCCGCCGATTGCCCGGCCGGAAGGTGTGGTGGTGTCGTTCGCTCTTGGCGATTTCGACCTGAAGAACTCTAGCAGAGCCTCGAGGCCAGTTCAACCCGGTGTCTCCAGGTCCACACGACACCCGTGCAGCAGGAGCGAAGAGCCACACTACACGCGTTGGGCGCCCCTCCACCCGCGTCTCAGTTGCCTGACAGCGCCTTCTCGTCACGCTCGAAGAGCTCCACGGCCCGCTGACGCTGGTCGTCGTCATCCCACTCGATCGTTCCGAGTGCCTCGCGGGCTTCCTTGACCACCTCGGCCAGACCGCTCTCGGAGATCAGCCCCAGCTCCTTCGCCTTGCCGGCTGCCCCGACATAGGTGTCGTGGAACCAGATGTGGTGCTGGGCATGCGCGTCCCTCTCCTGCTGCCCGGTGCCGACCACGTCGTGGATGAAGACCGCGTCCATCCGGTCGGGGTAGAGATCCCACAACTTCTCCCCCACCAGCACGTCGCCCTGTCCCGAGTCACCCATGAAGGTCATGCGGTATTCCGGGTAGAGCTGGATGTAGTGGCTGACGTTCTCCACCTTCTTGCCAGCCATGGCGTCCTTGCTCACCAGGGCGAAGAGGCTCCCCGACATCACCGACAGGTCGGCAACGCCGGCCTGCTTGAGGCTGGCGCGGGAGTGGTTCTCCAGCAGACCCCAGAAGTCCATCGGGCGTGCGGTCACGAAGGTGATGTCCCCCAGGCTCGCCGGGTCGTCGTCGGGCCCACGGTCCAGCGCCTCCAGGAAGGCCAGCGCGCCGGGGTAGACGGTGCCGCGCGGATAGCGCTTGTCGTGCAGCTTGCAGAAGATCGTGTCGTCGATGTCCGACAGGATCTTGGCCTCCGGCAGCTTCTCGGCCTGGTGCTGGATGTGGTCCAGGATGCGCTGCCGGACGTCCTCGTGGTCGATGTCGATGAAGACAAGGCCCTCGAGGTCGTGCTGGTCGTCGCGCAGGTTGATGATGTTCTTGAGGTGGGTGAGCTCCGATCCCGTCACGGCACAGACGAGGTCCGCGATCACCTCCTCGCGGTGATGACTGGTCCGTCCCGTCTGGAGCGCATAGATGAGGTTGGCCCGGGCGTGCAGGTCCAGCTCGTGGGCGCGTCGCACGGCGAGCAGCTCGACGAGCGCGTCCTGGTTGTCAGGACCCGCCAGGTAGTTGTCCACCGCCCCCAGGAGCCGGTCGGCGCGCTCGTCGGTCAGCAGGTCGTTGAGCTGGTCGGCGTCCATCGCCTCGACCAACTGCAGGATCCTTGCCTCGTCGTCCTGACGGGTGCGGTGCTGGAGGATCTCGTCGACGAGTTCGACCTCGATGCTCGACGGCTCACTGAGCTTGGTCATGGCTGTCCTTCCTGGTACGGGCCTGCGGGATCTGCGGGTCACGACGGCTGAGCACACGTCGTGGAGGTTGGGGGGCGCGCACGGCCAGTGCTGCAGGCGACAGGTCGACCCGCATCCTGCGTGCGGGTCCGTGCACGTCGCCGTCCACCTGGACCAAGGTTGCGTCGTCGAGCAACAGCTCGGCCCATGCGACGCGCCTGCGATGGATCGCCCGTCCGCCCAGGCGTCGGTGGACCAGCGAGGCCGCCACCTGCACCCACCGGTGCAGGGCGGGGGCGCTGACCGCCAGCAAGGACAGTCCCCCGTCATCGAGCCGCGCATCGGGGAAGACCTTGAGTCCTGAGGGGATGCTGCTGGCGTTGCCCAGCAGCAGGCTCCAGTACTTGCCCTGCTCGGCCGGGCCGCCGTCTGCGCTGACGGTCATGGTGATCGGCCCGTCCCACAGGTGCCTGATCCCGGCCTCGAGGTAGGCCGGCCAGCCGAGGGTCTTCTTGAGTCCTGGGGACAGCTGGTCGATGGTGTCCGCGTCGTGGCCGACGCCGGCCATGACGAGGAAGGGCTGTGGGTGGTCGTCCCCGTCCAGGTGCACCTGGCCCAGGTCGATGGTGCGAGTGTTCCCGTGCACCGCGACCTCGACAGCCTGCGCGATCCGGTGGGGTCGCAGTCCCAGGTTGCGGGCGAAGATGTTGGCCGTGCCGAGCGGGAGGACCGCCAGGGATACGCCGGTGCCGGCCAGTTCGCCTGCGACGGTGCGGACCGTTCCGTCTCCCCCGCCGACGATGACGAGGTCGGCTCCCTCCGCCAGGGCCTGGCGGGTCATGGCGGCGCCGAAGTCGTGCGGGGTGGTGGGGATCTCGCGGATGGGCGGCCACTGGGCGGTCCGCGCCTGCTGCTGCAGCAGTGCCCGGGCACGGTCGTGACCCGATGCGGTCGGGTTGGCGACCAGCACCGGGTGCACCGGCGGAGTGCTCTTCTGACTCATTCGAACATCATTCGAACAGGATGTATTCGGGGGTCGGCTTGAGGGCCATCACCTCGGCCGGCGTCATCAGCCGGCCACCGGTCTCGACGTCCTCGGAGTAGAAGAGCTTGAAACCGGGGTGGACGTGCTTGGGAAGGCTTGCCACCACGCGCTTCCAGGTGTCGGTCTTGGCACCCGGGGAGCCGATCCCGTCGACGGACTTGATCATGACCACGCCCTTGTGGACCTTGAGCGTGGACTCGCCGCTGACCACGCCGGGGTTGAGCTGGTGGTAGAGCATGACCTTCTCGGGGAGGCGGTGCCTGGCGACCAGCGCGGCCAGCCAGGTGGCGCACTCGTTGAGTTCTGCCGCAGTGACGTGGCCGAAGGTGCGCATCGGCACCTCGTCGGGGCCCATACGCCACTCGGGGTCCAGTGCCAGGCCCACCTCGGGGTGGCGCAGCCACTTCTCGTAGGCCTTGACCTCGTCGGGGAAGTTGGCCCGTCCGGGCTGGATGTTGAGCAGCAGCATCGCCTTGTGGCGGCGGGCGCAGGCCAGCCACTCCTCGATGACCTCGTCGTCGATGCGCGAGCGGTACATCCCGTCCTTGCCGGGGCTGCCGTGCACGGTGGTGGCGATGAGTTCCAGGATGGGCATGATGGTGCGGCCCTTGGCATAGGGCGCGGCGCGCTTCTCCATCTCGACGACGCGCTCGTCGAGGTCCCCGATGCCCAGGCGGCCCTGGCCTGGGGCGCCCGGGGCTCCGGAGTAGCCGAACAGGCGGTACTTGGGGAAGATCGTGCGTCCCCCGCGGGGCAGGGTCGGCGGGGGCGTCGGTGTGGGAGTCGGTGTGGGAGTCGGGGTCGCGCTCGCGGGGGCGGAGCTCGTGCTGCCGGGAGTGCTGCCGGTCTGGTTGCTGCATCCGGTGACGCCGAGCCCAAGACCGGCCAGGCCAGCCCCGAGCAGCAGGCGTCGGGTGGGGTGGGGAAGGTGGTTGTGCTGCATGCCTTGCAAGCTAGCCCATTCGCACGGGTGGGCGCCCTGCCCGCCACGCGTGGTTCACGCATGGCGAAGAGGGCCCCGCGAGCTGGTGCTTGCGGGGCCCGCTGATTTCGTCCAGGAGTGCGCCTGGCGTGGGATCAGAAGTTGATCATGTGGCCGACGACGCCCTCGGCGGCCTCCTTCATGGCCTCCGACAGGGTCGGGTGGGCGTGCACGGTGCGGCCGATCTCATCGGCGCGCAGGTCGTACTGCTGGGCCAGGACGAACTGCGGCAGCAGCTCGGTGACCTCGGGGCCGATCATGTGGGCGCCGAGGATCTCGTTGGTCTTGGCGTCGGCGACGAGCTTGACGAAGCCGACGGCCTCGCCCAGGCCCCAGGCCTTGCCGTTGGCGGTGAAGGGGAACTTGCCGACCTTGACCTCGTAGCCCTTGTCCTTGGCCTGCTGCTCCGAGTAGCCCATGGAACCGATCTGCGGCTGGCAGTAGGTGGCGCGCGGGATGAAGTCGTAGTTGACCGGGAAGGTCTCGGCGCCGGCGATGGTCTCGGCGGCGACGACGCCCTGGGCCTCGGCCACGTGGGCGAGCATCATCTTGCCGGTGCAGTCGCCGATGGCGTAGATGCCGTCGACATTGGTGCGCATGAAGTCGTCGATGGCGATGGCGCCGCGGTCGGTGAGCTGGACACCGGTCTTGTCGAGGCCGAAGCCCTCGGTGCGCGGGGCGAAGCCCATGGCCTGGAGGAACTTGTCGGCCTCGAGCACCTTCTCGTCGCCACCCTTGGCGGGGGCGACGGTGACCTTGACGCCGGAGCCGGTGTCCTCGACGCCCTTGACGGCGGTGCCGGTGAGGACCTTGATGCCGAGCTTCTTGTAGGCCTTCTGCAGTTCGGCGGAGACGTCCTTGTCCTCGGCGGGCACCTGGCGGTCCAGGAACTCGACGATGGTGACGTCGACGCCATAGCTGTTGAGCACGTAGGCGAACTCGGTGCCGATGGCGCCCGAGCCGCCGATGATGATGCTCTTGGGCAGGTTGTCGGCGAGGATCTGCTCCTTGTAGGTCACCACGTTCTGGCTCAGCTCGGTGCCGGGCAGCAGCTTGGTGGTGGCGCCGACGGCGATGATGCAGGAGTCGAAGGTGACGTCCTCGGTGGAGCCGTCCTCCTTGGCGACGCTGATGGTCTTCGCGTCGGTGAAGGTGCCCCAGCCGGAGAACTCCTGGATCTTGTTCTTCTTCATGAGGAAGTGGATGCCGTTGACCATGCGGTCGCTGACCTGGCGGGAACGGCTGAAGGCCTTGCCGTAGTCGGCGGTCACGTCACCGGACAGGCCGAACTTGTCGGCCTCGCGGGTGACCAGGTTCACGACCTCGGCATTGCGCAGGAGCGACTTGGTGGGGATGCAGCCCACGTTGAGGCAGACACCGCCCCAGTACTCCTTCTCGATGATGGCAACCTTCTTGCCCAGCTGGGCGGCGCGAATGGCGGCCACGTACCCACCGGGGCCCGCGCCAAGGACGACGACGTCAAAGTGAGAGCTCATGGAAACCACTGTAGGGCACCCGGTGAGCTCACTCGTTCACCAGGACGGGGACAGCCACCGTGGCCGAGCGGGCGCGTCCACGCAGCCCCTCGGGAACGGCGATCGTGAACTCCTCGGTGGGTTGGACGCTGCTGGCCGGGGCCGCCGGCGTCTCCTGCCCGGCCCCATGGTCGTGGGCGCCGTCGAGGTGGTGGGTGAAGCGGGCGGTGCCGAGCAGTCGCCCGTCGGCGTCGTGGAAGCCGGCGAGCACCTGGAGCTCCAGCAGCTCGGAGACGTCGCTGGTGATTGTCACGCGACCGGAGACCTGGTGGCCGTCGAAGGCGAGCCGGTCCAGGGTGAGGCGGTCGTCGAAGGGGCCGTGGACCTGGACCACGTGTCCCGGTGGCGGGCTGGCCGTCGCCATGGCAGGGACAGTCGGGTCTCCGCTGGGGGCGGCCAGGCCGGGCAGGGAGCTGGCGATCGCCTGGGCAGGGTCGGGCGCATCCGTGGTGCCGCACCCGGCCAGGGCCAGGCAGCAGATGACGGCGGGAATGGCGAGGAAGTGGCGGATGGTGCGTGCGGTCATGGGTTCTCCGGCGGGCCAGCGCGATGTGCGTCGCCCAGCGCTGGTGGTGGATCGGCGTGTGGGAAACGGTTGGCGGCCGGGCGCGCGTGGTCGGCATGGACTGGGCGCCCGGCAGCCAGGGGTGGGGTTCGGTCAGCGGACGACGCCGAGGGCCTGGCCGACGATGCCGAACAGGTCGGTGTTCTCGATCGAGCCAGAGACCTTGGACGATCCGGGGCCGTAGCCGTAGACGGGGACGTCGGCGCCGGTGTGGTTGCCCGAGAGGTAGCTCAGCCACAGGCTGGCCTCGGGGGTGCCGTCGGCGACACCGGCGGCGTCATCGGGGGTGCGGAAGGTGGCGGGGCCGAAGTTGGCCGCATCGTCCTTGCCGGCGCCGTTGATGATGCCGCTGGAGCGCTTGGGGTCGAGTGCACTGCCCTTGGCCCGGCTGGGGACGGAGTTGTTGGCCGGGTTGCCGGAGTCAACATTGGCCGGCGGGGTGGCGGCCTCGGCGTTGGTGTAGGTGCCCTTCTCGATGATGTTGAAACCGGCGCACTCGTGGTCGGCGGTCACGATCACCAGGGTGTGCTTGTCGCGCTTGGCGAAGTCGAGGGCCACGCGCACGGCCTCGTCGAAGGCCTTGGTCTCCTCCAGCGTCTGGGCGGCGTCATTGGCGTGCGAACGCTTGTCGATCAGGGCACCCTCCACCTGGAGGTAGAAGCCCTTCTTACCCTTCTTGCTGTCGAGCAGCTCAATCGACTTGCGGGTCATCTCCGCGACGGTGGGCTCCTTGGCCCCGGGGGCGGTGGGGTTCTCGCGCTTGGACTTCTCGATGGTCAGGTTGCCCTTGTTGTACAGGGCGAAGACCTTCTTCTGGGGGCCGCGGCGCGAGGTCTTCACGCGGTTCATGTCGGCCTCGGTGGCCACGCGCTGGGCGGCCGGGGAGCCGAGAACGGTGTAGCCGTTGTCCTTGAGGGCCTTCTCGTCGGCGGCGTCGAAGCGCGACAGGCCGCCGCCCATGATGACATCAGCAGTGTTGTTGCGGGCGATCTGGTCTGCGACCGGGGTGACCCGCAGGTCGGTGGTGGGCAGCTCGGTGCCGGTCACCTCGGTGTTCTGGCAGGCCTTGGCGGAGTATTCGGGGCCCTGGCAGCCGCGCATGAGCACGTGGCTCATCTGGCCGGCCGGGGTGGCGTCGGTGATCTCGGCGGTGGAGACATTGCCGGTGCGGTAGCCGGCCTTCTTGGCCAGCTCCATCACCGTGGCGTGGGACTTGCCCTTGCCGTCGACGGCCAGGGCGGCGTTGTAGGTCTTCTGGCCGGTGGTCCATGCGGTGGCGGCCGAGGCGGAGTCGGTGACGTAGTTGGGCACGAAGTCCGGCTCGCCGGGCTGGCCCGAGTTGGGCTCGATGGAATAGGTGCGGTTCTGCCCGACATGGGGCATGGTCTCCATCACCAGCTTGCCGTCGGCGCCGTAGTAGCGCTCGCGGGCGGCGGTCACGTGGGTGCGGCCCATGCCGTCGCCCAACAGGTAGATGACATTGCGGATCTCGCGCTGGTCACTTCCGCGTTGGGCATTGTGCTGTGCTGTGGCGACGCCTGCTGTGGCGCTGGCGCCAAGGGTTGCCACGGCGACGGCGGCCGCGGCGAGACGAAAGGTACGAGACATGCTGCTTCCTCAGGGGGGATGCGCGGCGACGGGTGCGTCGCGTCGCCTCGACGCTAGTGAGGCCAACCCCGCCAGTACGACGCCGTGTCGCTGACGTTCGCATGAACAGTGGGTATCCGGCGGCGGGACTGGGCACCTCCGTCGACTCGGCAGGAAACTCCGGGTAACGCGCGATTGAATTATCTCAGTTGTGAGTTATCCTGACTGGTGTGACTGAGACGACTCCCGCATCCATCGGCAGACTGATCCGCGACGCGCGCAAGCAGCGCGGCCTGACGCAACACCAGCTGGCCGACGTGCTGAACACCTCCCAGAGCGCAGTGCACCGCATCGAGGCCGGCAACCAGAACCTGAGCCTCGACATGATCAACCGCATCGCCGAGGCCCTCGAGTCCCCGCTGATCACGCCGGCGACCACCGGGACGATGAACTTTCGTGTCCAGGGCGGCGGCGCCCTGTCGGGCTCGATCGACGTGCGCTCCAGCAAGAATGCGGCCGTCGCGCTGCTGTGCGGCAGCCTGATCAACCGGGGCAAGACAGTCCTGCGCGGGATAGCCCGCATCGAGGAGGTCAACCGGCTGCTCGAAGTGCTCACCAGCATCGGCGTGGAGGCCACCTGGAATGACGAGCACACCGACCTGACGCTGCGCCGCCCGGCCGACCTCGACCTGGCCGCGATGGACGTGACCGCGGCTCGTCGCACCCGCAGCATCATCATGTTCATGGGACCGCTGCTGCGCCAGCACCCGAGCTTCCAGCTGCCCTATGCCGGAGGCTGCAACCTGGGCGCGCGCACCATCGAGCCCCACCTGCAGGTGCTACGACCCTTCGGGCTCGAGGTGGAGGCCACCGAGGGCTACTACCAGGCCGACGTGGACACCGCCAGCGTCAAGCAGGTGCGCCACATCACGCTCACCGAACGCGGTGACACTGTCACCGAGAATGCGCTGCTGGCCGCCGCCCAGACCCCGGGCCTGACGGTGCTGCGCAATGCCTCGCCCAACTACATGGTCCAGGACCTGTGCGTCTTCCTGCAGATGCTCGGCGTCCAGATCGACGGCATCGGCACCACCACGCTCAAGGTCACGGGCGTGGAGCACATCGACGTCGACGTCGAGTACGACATCAGCGAGGACCCGATCGAGGCGATGAGCCTGCTGACCGCGGCGATCGTCACCGACAGCGAGCTGACCGTGCAGCGCTGCCCCATCGAGTTCCTGGAGATCGAGCTGGCGATCCTGGAGGAGATGGGCCTGAAGTACACGATGAGCGAGGAGTACCCCAGCCGCAACCAGTTCACCCGATTGGTGGACATCACGGTGCACCCGTGCCAGCTGAAGGCGCCGCAGGACAAGATCCACCCGCTGCCCTTCCCCGGCCTCAACATCGACAACCTGCCCTTCTTCGCGGTCATCGCCGCCCAGGCCGAGGGCCAGTCGCTGATCCACGACTGGGTCTACGAGAACCGGGCCATCCACCTGCTGGAGCTGAACAAACTGGGCGCCAACGTGCAGCTGCTCGATCCGCACCGCCTGATCGTGGCCGGGCCCACCCGCTGGCGTGGACGTGACCTCGTGTGCCCGCCGGCCCTGCGTCCTGCCGTCTGCCTGCTGCTGGCTGCACTGGCCGCCCGCGGCGAGACGGTCCTGCGCGATGTCTACGTGATCAACCGCGGCTATGAGGATCTGCCGATGCGCCTGAACAAGCTGGGCGCCCACATCGAGGTCTTCCACGAGTGATGCGTCCGGCCTGGACCTTCGTCATGGCGAAGGTTCAGGTCGACAGCCACCACCGGTGGCAGAGCCGGGTGTTGCCCGACTCGTACCAGACGAGGTCGACGGCCTCGATCCTGGACGAGCAGGGCAGCACCCGGCTCGTCCATTCCCGGACACTGGCAAGACTGACTCCGGGACCGAGCGCGTCGAGGGTCAGGTGGGGCACCGGGCGGTGGAGACCGCCGTAGGGCACCACATCCGGGAAGAGCGTGCACATCCTTGCCGTCAGCGCGCGCAGGGCATCCTCGGGTTCGGGGCGGCTGTGCACCAGGCCGTTGGGGAAGAGCTCGGCTGTGCCCAAGGTGACCTCGAAAGGTGCCGTCCCGAACAGGCCTTCGGCGACCAGCGCCAGGTCGGGCAGGCTGGCGAAGGGAGCCAGCACGGTGATGTGGGCATGGACGAAGTCCGCGTCGGCCACATCGCTGGTCCCGAGGAAGCCCGGGTCGTAGTGGGCGGTGCGGGAGCGCACGAAGTCCTCGAGCGCCGGCACCGGGAGCTGCAGCACTGCATGTCCGGGGTACTGCATCGTGGTCCTTTCCGCTGCCCCGCGAGCCGGCCCAGACCGCGGCCGCGGATGCTGACTCAGACCGGCACCGCCCGGAAGGTGTGCTGCGGTGTGGTGAAGCAGTCCTGGCTGGAGACCAGGGCGAGCTCCTCACGGCCGGAGTCCGCGGTGGCACGCAGCAGCGAGTAGACGATCGAGGCCGTGGCGGACAGCGCCTGCTGGGCCGATCCGGTGCGCAGCAGGTGGGCGAGGAAGCAGGCCGTGGTGACATCACCCGACCCGGTGAAGGCGCGCTCGATCATCGGCGTCTCCACCTTCCACGCCCCGTCGGCGGTGACTGCGACCATGCGCATCACGTCCTGGCTGCTGCCCGGGTCGGTGACCGAGGTCACCAGGACCGTCTGCGGTCCACGGGCGCGCACGTCGTGGGCGGCCGCGACCACGTCGTCCAGTCCCGAGGTCTCCCGTCCGGCCAGGAACTCGAGCTCGAACAGGTTCGGGGTGAGCACGTCGGCCTGGGGCAGCACCTGGTCGCGCATGAACTCCGGGATGCCGGGCAGGCAGTAGAAGCCGCGACCGACGTCGCCCATCACCGGGTCGCAGCAGTAGATGGCCGCAGGGTTGCGGCGCTTGACCAGCTCGGCGGTCTCGAGGATCACCGCACCCACGTCCGGTCCGCCCTGGTAGCCGGTGAGCAGCGCATCGACCTGGTCCACCACTTGCCTGTCGTCGATGCCGTGGACCACCTCGCGCACCTGGTCTGCCGGGATCAGGGGTCCGCGCCAGTCGCCGTAACCGGTGTGGTTGCTGAAGTTGACCGTCAGTACGGGCCACACTTCCACGCCCATGCGCTGCAGGGGGAAGACGGCGGCCGAATTGCCCGCATGCCCGTAGGCGACGGCTGACTGGATGGAGAGGATGGTGGTCACCGGTGTGATTCTGCCACCTGCGGCCCCTCGACTCCTGCTGGCGGCACACTCCTGGAGGACTGTTCTGCCCCTGTGGGGGCAGACCGGCTCCACCCTCGGGCCGTTGGGAGGGGGTCGTCGGCTCTGGCAAGCTTGCCCCATGCAGGAATCGACCACCACCGAGCCGGCGCGCCGGTTGCGCCCGGCCCATGAGTGGCCGAGGGAACGCTGGGCCTGGCGTGGGCGTGTGCGGGCCAATCCGGTCGCCTACTTCTGGTACCGGCTGGGCGTCGCCCTCGTCGGTGGGTTGATGATGCTCGGTGCCATGCTGACCGGATGGCTTCCCGGGCCGGGCGGGATCCCCCTGTTCATGCTGGGACTGCTCGTGCTGTCCAGCGAGTTCGTCTGGGCGCATGGAGTGATGCTGTGGTTCCGGCGCCAGTTCGAGCGCTTCGCGGCCCTGCCGACCGGGACCAAGCGCTGGCTGACCCTCGCCACGGTGCTGGCCGTGCTGGCCAC
>NZ_JBHWOO010000018.1:0-12547 GCF_043424415.1 Luteococcus sp.
GAACGATGGGTGCTGGTCGACGTCCCCGGCGCCTCGCACTGGGCCAAGCACACCCGCGGACTGGTGGCGCGTCGGCTGTGCCAGACCGACGTGGTGAAGCGGCCCACCGACCTGCCGGCCGCGCTGGGGGAGGGCTTCCACGTCGAGATGGTGATGCCCGACAAGGCTGGCCGCCCGTGGACGGCGCTGGTCACGGCGGTCTGAGGATCGGCTGCACGAGGTGAGGACACCAACCCTGGAGCACCACGGCCGGCCGGAGGGAGAGTCCGGTCGGCCGTCGCACGGGAAGGGGTCACCCGCGAGGGGATCTCAGGGGGTCAGGGATCAGGCGGGGGTCTCCTCGCTGGAGGGAGCGGGGCTGGCCTGCGGCGAATCCTGTTGCTGGCCGTCCATGCCCGGACCGCCGTGGCGGCCGCGACCGCCACGATCGCCCATGGTGTGGGCGGTGATGGTCTTGAGGTCCTTGCTCACCTCGTAGCCCGCACGGTCGCCGTCCTTGGTGCCCATCACGTGGTAGGCGCCGTCGGAGTCCTTCATCACGTGCTCGACGGTGAAGGCCGAGTCCTTGGCCTTGACGGCCTCGGTGACCTTCGTGAGTTCACTGCCGGTCACCTCGGTGCCGCGGGCGCCGTGGCCACCCTCGCCGGGGCCGCCGGTGCGCACCTCGATGGTCTTGAGGTCCTTGCTGACCTCCACCATCACGCGCTTGCCGTCCTTGGTGCCGTGCACGTCATAGGAGCCGTCGGGATCGGCCTCCACGCTGGTGACGGTGATGGTCTTGTCCTTGGCGGCGACGGCGGCCTCCACCTTCGCCAGCGCATCGCCAGTGACGGCGGTGTGCTCGTGGTGGCCGGGGCCTCGCTGGTCTGCGCCACCGTCGCCGGGCGTGGCGCTGGAGCTGCTGGACGGGCTGGCGCTGGCCGTGCCGGTGGACTCTGCATTGGCGTTCAGCGCAGCGCTGGCACCACCCACGACGACGAGGCCCGCGATGGCCAGGCTGGCGAGCGTGGTGGCCGACTTCTTCTGGGACATGGTCTCTCCTGTGTTCTGGCCGACAGCCTGCCTGTCGACACCAACCAGCGTCGGCCGCCTGTCTGGGGCGGGGCTGTCGTGAACTTGTCAGGAAGCTGTGAATCGGATCCGGCCAGCTGAAGCCGTCGCAGGGGCAGTTCAGCCGTGCGCCTGCTCGGCCAGGTCGAGCCGGCCCCGGTGCAGGTCTTCGGAACGCCGGCGCAGCACGATGGCGGCCAGCATCGCCCCGAAGCTGGTGCCCGCGGCCAGGCCGACCGCCACATAGGTGGAGCCGAGCAGCAGCCAGGTGGCGGTGGTCGGGTCCTCGTCGGTGATCGCGAAGACGCCGCGGTAGAGCATCATGCCCGGCATCAGCGAGGCGATCGACGTCGTGGTCAGGGCCACCAGGGGGATGTGGACCCAGTGCACCAGCAGGCGCGTGACGAAGCCCAGCACCAGCGCGGCGATCCCGACGCGCGCCGGGTGCGAGGAGGTGATCCACGCCGCGCCCAGGTAGCTGGCCCACAGCACGATGCCGAGCACGGTGGCGGTGGCCAGGGCTCGGGCGCGCATCACGCAGCGCACCCCGAAGGCCAGCGCGATCAGGCCGGCCGAGGCGAGCTGCAGCACATGGTCCGGCGTCTGGCTCGCACCGGGCTCCAGCTGGGCCGCCACACCAAAGCTGCGCCCCAGCCACAGGGTGGCGACCAGGCCCATCACGATGCCGCCGGTGGTGGAGACCACCTCCAGGATCCGGGCCGCCGCCCCCAGGAAGTTGCCGTCGATCACGTCGCCCGCGGCGGCGACGGTCCCCATGCCTGCCAGCAGTGAGACCATGCCGGCCGCGATCACCAGCGACAGGTTGAGCGTCGGCATCGTGAACGGGGCCCACTGCTGCAGCACCAGCGCCAGCAGCGCCAGGGTGGTGGGAATGGAGGCGCACACGGCGGTGGTGAAGAAGGACCCCATCGTCCAGCGGTCCAGCCAGCGACGCACCTCGTCGACCAGCATCGTCGAGACCGCCGTCACCACCATGTCGACGGGTCCGCCGCCAAGCAGCACCACGATCGCCGCCCCGAGCAGGGCCGCGGCCGCCAGACGGAACCAGCGCGGGTACTCGAAGGGGCTGGCGGTGATGTGGTTGAGACGCGCCTTGGCCGTCTCCAGGTCCAGGCCGTCGTCCTTCTCGACATCGCTGACCAGGTTCTCGACGCGCTCCAGCCGGTCGTAGTCGGTCTGGTCCGGGGTGACGGCCCGCATCATCGTGATCGGGGTGGTGGCGGCGGTGGGCTCGTAGCTGATCAGGATCCGCGAATAGGTGACATCGAGCTGGACCGGAAGCCCGAAAGCCCCGGCGGCGCGACGCACCAGCGTCTCGGTGCGTGCCGCGCTGGCACCGGCCCTCAGGGCCAGGTCGCCGATGTGGCTGGCGAAGTCGGTGATGGTGCGGGCACGTTCGACCTCGATTCCGTCGTCGGCGGCCAGCTCCATCTCCTGCTCGGCCGTCTTGACGGCATTTGATGCCGGGCCGGGCGCGCGCCGGCGGTGCTGCTGGGACATGGCTCTCCTGGTACTGCGTCGTGGGGTGCTCCTGCTGGGGAACCGACACAGCTTGTCACCTGCAGGCAGACCCACGGACCATCCCGCGCGGCGACCCTTGTCAGCGCCCCGCCGAGGAGCTGACGCTCACGAAGACCTCATTGCGCTACGGCCGGAAACACCATGCTGGCTGGTGCGGCGGCGCCGCACCGCCGAGCCGTCGCCATTGGCGCGGATGGGGCGGCTCACTGTTCCCTTGGTGACATAGCGCAGCACCGTGTTGGCCAGGGAAGCGCCGAAGCTGGTCCCGATGGCCAGCCCGGCACCGGTCATCAGGCACTTGAGCAGCAGCACCTGCGCGCTGTTCGCGGGGTCGGGGATCGCACCCCCGCCCGGCATCTCGCTGACCATGGCGAAGATGCCCCGGTAGAGCAGCAGGCCCGGCATCAGTGGTGCGACGCCGGTGCTGATCAGGGCGACCATCGGGATGCGCAGGGGAGTGGTCAGCAGCCGGGCCAGCGCCCCGATCACGAGGGCGGCCAGCGTGGAGCGGGCAGGGGTGGAGGTGGTGGCCACCACCGAGGTCATGTAGGCCAGTTGGGCGACCAGGCCAATGCCCATCGCGGCCAGGGTGGAACGCGGCCCCATGTTGCACAGCACGCCGAAGGCGGCACTGATCAGACCGGCCGAGACCAGCTGCGTCGCGCTGCCAGCGGTGAAGCCCCCGATCGGGGCCAGGTAGCTCGGCACCCCCAGCCACAGGCCCAGGGACAGGGTGGCCAGCAGGCCGAGCACGATGCCCGAGGTGAGCACCACCACCTCCACCAGGCGGCTGCCCGCACTCATGTAGTAGGCGTCGATGGCGTCACCGGCGGTGGTGACGATGCCCAGCCCGGCCAGCAGCGGCACCATCCCGGCGGCCACCACCAGGCCGGGGCTGGCCTGCTGCAGGGTCTCGGGCAGGTTGGCGCGTCCGGTCATCACCGCCAGCCCGACCAGAGCGGCCACGGAGGCCGCCGCGGCCTGGGTGAAGAAGGTGTTGAGACCGCGCTGGGTCATCGCATTGCGCACGGCCTCGACGCCGAAGGTGGTGAGCATGGCGAGCAGCACGTCGGCCTGGTTGCCGCCCAGCAGCATCGCCACGCCACCGCCCATCAGCGCCGCGCAGGCGTGCAGCACCCACAGGCGGTAGCTGCCAGGGTCGTGGCGGATGTGGCGCAGGCGATCGGCGATCACGTCCAGCGCCAGCTCGTCGGGCCCCATCCGGGAAATGAGGTTCTCGACGCGGGTCAGCCGGTCGTAGTCGATGCCGCCCGGGGCGACCATCCGCATCACGGTGATCGGGTCGCTGGCCACCGACGGTTCGTAGCTGACCATGATGCGGGTGTAGGTGATGTCCACCTGTGCGGGAAGGCCGTAGTTCCTGCAGATCGACAGCACCAGGCGCGTCGTGCGGTTGGCCGTCGCGCCGCTGGAGAGCATCATCTCGGCGGCCCGCATGGCCAGGGCGACGATGCTGCGCGCCCGGGCCGACTCGACATCGGTCTCTTCGACCTGCTGCAGCGCCTGCTTCTTGTTGCGGTAGGCGTGGGCCATCGAACGGGAGGCCCGTGCCAGACGGGTACTTGCGGGCATGCTCGGGCTCCTGCAGGGACGGCGGTGGGGGGCGCCCCCCATTAGTACCGCCTCCGGCAAGGCCGGGTCGAGCCTGGACACGCGGCTCGCCGGCATGTCTCGACCCGCGGCCCCGGCGCGCTCAGCGCAGGCGGGGCTGGCGTCGCGCCTTGATCCGGTAGGCGACGGCCAGCAGCACGATCCAGACCGGCCCCACCACCAGCACCGCCGGGCGGTAGTCGGGGATGAAGGTCATCAGCACCAGCACTGCCGCCAGCGCCACCAGCACCAGGTAGTTGCTGACGGGGTGCAGCGGCATCCGGAAGGTGAGGCGCTCGGCCATCGGGCCCAGGCGGCGGCGGAACTTCAGCTGGGTGATGACGATCATCGCCCAGTTGAGGATGCCGGCCACCAGCGCCACCGAGATGACGTAGCCGAAGACCTTGCCCGGGAAGAGGTAGTTCAACACCACCGTGAGGGCCGTGACGGCCGAGCTGGCCAGCACCGCCACCCAAGGGCTGCCGGCGCGGTTCAGCCGCAGGAAGACACGCGGCGCATTGTCCTGCTGTGCCAGGGAGTAGAGCATCCGGCCATTGGAGTAGAGCCCCGAGTTGTAGGCGCTGACGGCGGCGGTGAGCACCACGACGTTGAGGATGTGGGCGGCACCGGCGATGCCGAGCCGGTCGAAGATTGACACGAAGGGTGAGGTCTGGCCGTCGAGCTGGTTCCACGGGTAGATGGCCAGCATCACGAAGATGGCGCCCACGTAGAACAGCAGGATGCGCCAGACCACCTGGTTGATGGCCTTGGGGATCGAGCGCTGGGGGTCGTGCGCCTCGCCGGCGGTGATGCCGACCAGTTCGACGCCGCCGAAGCTGAACAGCACCACCACCATGGCGGTGGCCAGGCCCCAGGCTCCGTTCGGGAAGAAGCCGCCGTGCTCCCACAGGTTGCCGATGCCGGTGGCATTGCCGCCATTGCCCCAGCCGAAGACGATGATCGCCATCCCCAGCAGGATCATCGCGACGATCGCGGCGACCTTGATGATCGCGAACCAGAACTCGAACTCTCCGAAGGCCTTGACGCTGATCAGGTTCACCGCCGTCACCAGCGCCAGGAAGACGGCGCTGGAGACCCACAGCGGCACCTGCGGGAGCCAGAAGTTCACGTAGGTGCCCACCACCACCAGCTCGGCCATCGAGACCGCGATGTAGTTGAACCAGTAGTTCCAGCCCGAGAAGAACCCGGCGAAGGGCCCCCAGTTGCGGTAGGCGTAGTGGCTGAAGGCCCCCGAGACGGGCGTGTGCACGCTCATCTCGCCCAGGGCGCGCACGATCAGGAAGATCACCGCCCCGCCCAGGAGGTAGGCCAGCAGGATGGCTGGCCCGGCCATCGAGATCGACTGGCTGGAACCGTAGAACAGGCCGGTGCCGATGGCGCCTCCCAGCGCGATCAGCTGGATGTGGCGGTTCTTCAGCGACCGTCGCAGCCCGTCGGGCTCGCCGACCGGGTCGACGTCGGTGCTTCCGGGGCGGGTCGCGGAGCTCATGGGCGCCGAGTGTAGTGCTTGGGGCGGGGAGGCCGACGGTTGTCCACCCGGTGCCGGACCGCGCATCTGGCGGCCAGGCAGGCCATGGAGCGCGCCCAGCCCTGAGGAAAGGATGTCGAATGGAGGGGGTGCTGCCACCCGGAGGGGGCATTGCGGCCCGCCAAGAACTGGCCGGGCGGCACTAGTGTTGACAAGCAGTCCAACCAGTACAGAAACCGAGGGACACCATGGATGCGCCCGCGCCGATCGACTTCGCGCCCCAGGAGCTCTTCTTCTCCAGCACCGACTCCCGTGGCGTCATCGAGAAGGCCAATGGCGTCTTCGTGCGCCTCTCCCAGCACCCTTGGCAGGAGCTGGTGGGCGCTCCCCACAACGTGATCCGCCACGGCGACATGCCCGGCGCGGCCTTCAAGCTGATGTGGCTGACCCTGCAGGCCCACGAACCCTTCTGTGCCTATGTCGTCAACGCGGCGGCCGACGGCCGTCCCTACATCGTCTTCGCCACCATCACCCCGCTGGGCGACGGCTACCTGAGCGTGCGCTCCCGGCCGATGGCGCTCGAGCTGCGCGACACCGCCTTCTCCCTCTACGCCCAGACCCGCGCCATGGAGCGCGAGCTGCTGCAGCAGGGAATGTCCGGTCCGGCCGTCGCCACCAGAGGGCTGGAGGAGCTCTCCCGCCTGCTGGGCGAGGCGGGACTGACCAGCTATACCGATTTCATCCTCGCCGCATTGCCCGCCGAGGTGGCCGCGCGCGCCGAGGTGGTGGGCCCGGTGCCCACCCGCGAGGGCGACGGGCCGCTGCACGACCTGTTGGCCAAGGTCGTCGCGATCGACCACCAGCTGAGCGACTGGACCCTGCAGATGGAGCGTCTGGCCGAGCTGACCTCGTCGCTTCAGGCCGGCGCCGAGGGACTGCGCGCCCTCACCGCTGCCTCCAGTGCCACCGCCGAGCAGGTGGGTGCGGCGGCCGGTGACGGTGCGGCCCCGATCATGCTGGCGGTCAACGTCTGGGCATCGATGATGCCCGAGGTGGAGCAGGCGATCGGCGAACTGCTGGCCAGCCTGGCCGAGCTGGCCGACAGCTCCGCCCGCACCCGTTTCCACATCGCCCTGGCCCGTCTGCACAATGACGCCACCGCCCAGTTCGTCGTCGAGCTCATCGACGGCGCCGGGCAGGAGGCCCGGGGCAGCGGCACCGACGCGATCAGCGACCTGGCGCGCGCCCTCGACGAGGGAATGGCACACACCGCCGAGCAGGGCCGCCGCAATGCCGAGCTGGCCGCATCGGTGGCCACCCAGATCGATGCCGTGCGTGACCTGATGCTGGTGCCGCAGGGACTCCTGGGCAACTGGCAGCAGATGGCCTCCGAGCGTAGCGACGACCAGGCCGGCGCGCTGGTGCCGGTGATGGCGGGCCAGATCGAGGACGGCGACCGCAGCTCGGCCCTGCTGCAGGGCCTGGCCGGGCAGTGCCGCGAGCAGGCCGTCCCGCTGGACGTCTCGGGCATCGAGACGGAGCTTGTCGAGGTGCGCCGACTGGTGCGCAGCATCGACGACGACGCCCCTGCCGCGCCATCGCGACGCGCGTCCCGGGCGATGCCCATCGAGGACGACGAGGACGACGCCCCCGTGGAGATGTCGCGCCGTGCCTCGCGCGCCATGTCGGCCGGCGACGATGACGAGGACGGCCCGGCCGTGCCGTCGGGCCCCCGCCGCGGCGCCAGAGCCCGGCGGCACACGACCTGGTGGAAGGGACGAGGCGCGCAGGTGGCAAGCAGCCCCCAGTGCCTTGAGCCCCGACCGGAAGGTCTCCGCTCAGGAGCGGGTGAGCGCTTCTGGCACCAGCAGCGGCCCGTCAGGCGAGACCTCCACCTGGTGCACGGTGCTCCCGACGCCCACCGCGACGGTGTCGTCGTCGATCCAGCGCACCGATTTCACCGGATCGTCCAGGACGGCCAAGGTCCAGTAGCGCGAGGACAGGCCACCCTGCTGCTGCAGGCGCAGCACGTGCTTGGCGTGCCCGTGACGGCTGGAGGTGACCACCTGCACCACCAGCTGGCGGGTGGGCGAGGGATAGCTGCCGTGGGTCTCGATGGCGCCCAGCGGACCCCCGTGGAATGCGAGTGCCGCCATCAGGGTCATGCCGACGACCGCGGCGGCGGCACCTTCCACGTAGCGCTCCCGGCGAGACAGCAGCCCCGTGACGGCGGCGGTGGCGGCCAGCAGCAGGAATCGGCCCGGAGACGGGAGCCCCTGGGCGGCGACGAACCCCTCGGGGCCGGCCAGCAGGGCGGAGACGCCGGCCATCAGGACACACGCCAGCGCCACGCCGGCGCAGGTGCGCAGGGCGGTGGCGGGGTACCCGTGTTCGGTGGGCCGTGGCTGGTCCATGACGTCAGCGTGGCAGCCGCGCCCCTTGCCGGTCTCAGGTCGGACGGTCGGCAGAATTGTGTGGCGGGGGCGGTCCTTTGCCTTGTCCCGCGGGATTGGGCCGGATCCGGCGAGGGAGGTGCGCGAGGGTGAACCCTAAGCTCGCGCACAGCTGCCCGGCGGAGCAGGATGGGGGCATGCAGGACGAGACGCAGCGCCGCCGCAGGATCATCGAGGCCCTCCACCATGGGGTGGTGCCCGCCATCGGGTGCACCGAGCCGGTCAGCCTCGCGCTGGCCGCCGCCCGCGCCGCCCGGCTGGTGGGCGGGGTGGTGGAGCAGGTGGAGGTGAGGGCCTCGGCCAACCTGGTGAAGAACGCGATGGCGGTCACCGTCCCCGGCACCGACCTGCCCGGGCCCGCCATCGCGGCCGCCCTGGGGGCTGTCTGCGGCGACCCGGAGGCAGGGCTGGAGGTGCTGGGGCGAGTGGCTCCCGGTGACGTGGAGCAGGCCCGTGCGCTCGTCGACGCGGGCCGGGTGGACGTGCAGCTGGCCGACGGTGACGAGCTGCTGCGCGCCGAGGTGGCGGTGCATGCCGGGGGCCGCTCGGCACGGGTGTGCATCGCCGGTGGGCACACCCAGGTGGTGCGCGAGGAGCTCGACGGACGCTGCCTGGTGGAGCGGCCCGCGCCAGCAGCGGACGAGGTGGACGAACACACGCGGCTGTTGCGCAGTTGCACCCTGCGCGAGGTCCACCAGGCTGCCATGGGGGTGCCGCTGGAGCAGATCGCCTTCCTGCGCCGGGCGGCGGAGCTGAACGGCGAGCTGGCCCGTCGCGGCCTGGGCGAGGCGCCAGGGCTGGGCGTGGGGGCCCGGCTGCAGGCGGCCGTCGAGTCGGGACTGGACGCGGAGGGCCTGCGCTCGCGGATGGTCACCCGCTCGGCCGCAGCGGCGGATGCCCGGATGGGCGGGGTACCGCTGCCGGCGATGACCAATTCCGGCTCGGGCAACCAGGGGATCACGGCCACGATGCCGGTGGTGGTGGCCGCCCAGCACGTGGGGGCCGACGACGAGCAGCTGCTGCGTGCCCTGGCGCTGTCGCACCTGGTGGCGCTGCGCGTGCACGCCAGCCTCCCGGTGCTGTCGGCCTTCTGCGCCGCGGCCTCGGCGGGGATGGGGGCGGCTGCCGGGGTCTGTCACCTGATGGGCGGCGGCTATGAGGCGGTGGAGCGGGCGGTGCAGACGATGGCCGGCGACACCGTCGGGATGGTCTGTGACGGGGCCTCACCGGGTTGCGCGCTGAAGGTCTCCTCGGCGGTCTCGTCGGCGCACGGAGCGGTGGTGCTGGCGCTGCAGGGGCAGCGGCCCGCCGGAACGTGTGGGTTGGTCTTCGACCGGGTGGAGGACACCATCGACGGTTTGGGCCGCATGGCGGGGCAGGGGATGGCGGCCACCGACCGCGAGATCCTGCAGATCATGATGGGCAAGCCGGACCAGGCCTGATGGCTGGCTGAGGCGGCTCCGGACGGTGGTGTCCCCTGATGGGGTGACAGGCCTGGCCTGACATCGGGCACGATCTGGGTCATTTGTCCCCTGGGCTGGTGACAGTGGGGCCTTCAGGGCTGAAGCGCGCCTGAAATGCTGCAGTTCAGAGCTGTTGACCGTGAAATCTCTTCAGTTGTGGTCACTTGTCCGTGCGAGGCATCATTGTCACATTGCAGGGCGCCGATCGGGGGATCAGGGCCCAGTGGAGGGAAGCTTCGGGGGAAGCGACCCACCCAGTTCGGGGGAACTGGATGCAGTATCTGCGCAGGTTTCGGGGGGAGCCACGCGCCAGTCGGTTCGGGGGAATCGACACGGCCCACGGGATTCGGGGGAATCCGAGGGCAGCACGAACACAAGGGACCGGACAACTCGGGTTGTCCGGTCCCAGTTCGTTGTCGCACGTCTTCTCATCGACTGTGCAGGTCGAACGGCCGCGGCGCACGAGCCTTGCGAGATCCGCCTTGTACACGCCGGCCCTGGGGGATTCAGCAGACCCGGCGAAGCCCATGCCCCCGTGGCCGCAGTCGAGGTCGGCACAGCGCTCACGGCGACATGGCTGGATCGCTGGTGACCGGGTGCTGGATCCCTGCCGTGTCCACGAGGGTCCAACATGGGAGGGGCCCTTCACGAGAGGGCCCAGCATGAGAGGCTTCGCCCATGCGTCGAGCTGACCGGGTTCAGCTGTACTCGGGTTTCCCCATGGCCAACCAGGACTACGCCCCGCTGGTGCGCGCCGTCGAGGAGTTCATGCCAGGCAAGGAGGTGGTGCTGGCCCATTCGCATGGAGCCCTTGTTGCATTGGCCTCCACCCCGCCCGACATCTCCCTGGTTCTCCTGGCGCCCAGTGATCCCCGCCGCCCCCGGCCCGGACGATCCCTGTCCGCATGGCTGCTGCGGACCCTGTCGGTACTGCCGCGAGTCAACCCTTGGCTGGCCGAGGCGCTGCGCCGACGGTCATTCGCTGCGATGGGCGTGGCGCCTCCTGCTGGTCCGCCCCTGTCCTTGGCCGATGCCGCGAGACGGCTGCGCGTCAAGGGAGTGGACGTTCGTCCCCGAGCGGAGGTGCTCGTGATCACGTCCCCCAGCGACCCCCGCCATCAGGAGCAGTTGGAGCTGGCCCGTGACCTGGGCGCCACCGTCCGCCTGGTGGAGGGCGGGCACATGTTCCCGCTGACGGATCCCGTCGACACCGCACGGGTGATCTCGGACCGCCTCAGCCGTCGGTGAAGGGCTGGCGACGCAGTTTCCTGTTCAGGTGGTGGATTCCCTCGTCTCAGCCCCGTCCCCAGCGGCGGTTGCGTCATCCAGCGCGTGCCCAATCACCCTTCCTGCCAGGCCTTGTGAGAGCGTTGTGATCCGATGTCGGATCAATACGCACTCATTGTGCGCCGGTGTCACGGCGCACCGTGCGCGTCCCGACGTCGCCTGCTGCGGGCCGTGCCCCCTTGACCATGCTGTGCCTGCACAGCGTGCTCGGGAGCAGGCCTTGTGTGAGCCACGTGAACGTCTCGTCGGCGCTGTGCCGGAGGGCCATCAACCCTGACCGGTCGCAGCCCAACCCTGATCCAACCCTGGGTTGAGTCGATCGCGCTCAACTTCGACTTGAGTCGATCCGACTCATCCCCTAGAGTTGAGTCCGCAAGGCTCAAGGGCAACACCGAGAGCCTGGAGAACCATTCAAGAGCTTCCCGGGCAGCTGCCCAGCAGCTCGCCCGCATCGAACACACGCAAGACCAATCAGGAGGAATCACCATGGCTCGTGCAGTCGGTATCGACCTCGGCACCACCAACTCCGTCGTCGCAGTCCTCGAGGGCGGCGACCCCACTGTCATCCCCAACGCCGAAGGCGCCCGCACCACCCCGTCGGTGGTGGCATTCAGCAAGACCGGTGAGGTCCTGGTGGGCGAGGTCGCCAAGCGCCAGGCCGTCACCAACGTCGACCGCACCATTCGCTCCGTCAAGCGCCACATGGGCACCGACTGGAGCATCAAGATCGACGGCAAGGACTACAAGCCCCAGCAGATCAGCGCCTTCGTGCTGCAGAAGCTGAAGCGCGACGCCGAGGCCTACCTCGGTGAGCCGGTCACCAATGCCGTCATCACCGTCCCGGCCTACTTCTCGGACGCCGAGCGCCAGGCCACCAAGGAGGCCGGCGAGATCGCGGGCCTGACCGTGGACCGCATCATCAACGAGCCCACCGCCGCGGCGCTGGCCTACGGCATGGACAAGGATGAGCAGACCGTCCTGGTCTTCGACCTGGGTGGCGGCACCTTCGACGTCTCGCTGCTGGAGATCGCAGACGGTGTCTTCGAGGTGAAGGCCACCAAGGGTGACAACCGCCTCGGCGGCGACGACTGGGACCAGCGCGTCGTCGACTGGCTGGTCACCCAGTTCAAGAACAAGAACGGCGTCGACCTGTCCAAGGACAAGATGGCCAAGCAGCGTCTGCAGGAGGCCGCCGAGCGTGCCAAGATCGAGCTGTCCTCCTCGCAGGAGACCCGCATCAACCTGCCCTACATAACCGCCGGCGCCGAGGGCCCGCTGCACCTGGCCGAGACGCTCACCCGCTCCGAGTGCCAGCGCATGACCCAGGACCTGCTGGACCGCTGCAAGGTGCCCTTCAATGCCGTGATCAAGGACGCCAACACCTCGGTCGACAAGATCGACCAGGTCATCCTGGTGGGTGGCTCCACCCGCATGCCCGCCGTCGCCGAGCTCGTCAAGGAGCTGGCCGGCAAGGAGCCCAACAAGGGCGTGAATCCCGATGAGGTCGTGGCGCTGGGTGCCTCCCTGCAGGCCGGTGTGCTCAAGGGCGAGGTGAAGGACGTGCTGTTGCTCGACGTGACCCCGCTGAGCCTGGGCATCGAGACCAAGGGCGGCGTGATGACCAAGATCATCGAGCGCAACACCACGATCCC
>NZ_JBHWOO010000019.1:0-24780 GCF_043424415.1 Luteococcus sp.
CGCGCCGTCGGCGTCCATCGGGGTGACCATTGCGGTCAGGACTCGTCCGAAGACGGGCATCAGGGGATCATCCATGGTTCAGCTCTCCTCGATCATCACCAGCGGGTCGCCGTCGTGGACGACGTCACCGGCCTGCACGACGACCTCGGTGACCTTGCCGGCCACCTCGGCGAGGACCGGGATCTCCATCTTCATCGACTCGAGCACCACCACGGGCTGCGTGCTGGTGACAGCATCCCCCACGGCAACCTCGACGGACAGGACATTGCCGACGATCTCGGCGTTCACGGCGTGGCTCATGAACCAATCCTAGGACCTGCCCAAGCCCTCCACCTGCACCTGAGGCTTCCCGGGCAGCGCGCACCCGATTCGGTAGTGTGTGCCACGTGACCCAGACCAACCCCGCACAGAACTCCTCCGCCGTCCTGGACGCCCGTTCCCTGGGCTTTGCCGAGGACTTCGTCACGCCCGGCGACACGCTGCGCGACGCCCGTGAGCAGGCCGTCTCCCTGGGCCTCGAGACCATCAGCAACGGTGCCGCCACCGCGCTGCGCTTCCTCACCCGCCTGGTCGGGGCCAGGGCCGTCGTCGAGGTCGGCACCGGAACCGGCGTCTCGGGCCTCGCGATCTTCGAGGGCATGGGCTCCGAGGGGATCATCACCAGCATCGACCCCGAGCCGGAGCGCCAGGCCGCGGCCCGCCGCGAGTTCCAGGCCGCCCGCATCGCCAGCAACCGCTTCCGGCTGATCGCCGGCATCCCGCTCGAGGTGCTGCCCAAGCTGCGCGACGGCGCCTACGACATGGTCTTCGTCAACGGCGACAAGCTGGAGTACGGCGAGTACGTCGGCCAGGCGCTGCGTCTGCTGCGCCACGGCGGCGTCGTCGTGATCAACAACGCCCTGTGGAAGAACCTGGTGGCTGACCCGTCCAATGACGACGACGAGACGCTGATCATCCGCGAGGCCCTGTCGGCCGTCGCGGAGACCGAGGAGTTCACCCCGCTGCTGCTGCCGCTCGGCGACGGCCTGCTGGCCGCCATCAAGGCCTGACGGGCAGAAATCCTTGCCTGCAAGGCCTTGACAGAATTTCACAGGGGGGGACGCTGGGGATGGGCCGCAATGTGGCGGCCCATCCCCAGCCAGTCGAAGGGAACAAGGATGTTCAAGAACACTCACAAGGTTGGGGCGGGAGCCGCTGCCGTCGCCCTCGCACTCGGCGGAATGCTGGTCACGCCCCGCACAGCCATGGCCGTCCCCTATGGCTGCCACTACGAGATGAGCAACCGTGACGCGGTCGGGACCTGCGACCGAGGCTCCGGGACCTTCCGGATCCGTCTGGATTGCAGCAATGCTCCGGACCGCACCTCAGTGTGGGCCAGCCCGGGCCAGTACGTCGCGGTTCGCTGCTTGGCGGGCATGCCCTATGGGGGGTCCTTCGAGACGCAATGACCCGGCAGCACGTGACGGGGCATCGGCTGCCAGCAGCCGATGCCCCGCAGCCATTCCAGCTGCAATCATCTGATGGAACCGAGGAGTACGATGACCCTTCGGATTGACAACGTCACGATCGCCCATCGTCGGCGCATCGCCGTGTCGGCGGTGAGCTGGCGGCTGGATGCGGGACTGCACGCCCTCCTGGGCCCTAATGGTGCCGGCAAGAGTTCACTTCTCCGGGCCATCGCCACCCTGCAGCCCGTCAGCACGGGCGTGATCGAGTTCGATGGGCACTCCGGTCCGGGGATTCGCCAGCACCTGGGCTACTGCCCCCAAGAGAACTTGGGCAAGTCTTCATTCACCGTCAGAGAGCACCTCCTGTACATGTGTTGGTTGCGCCGTATCCCCCATGGAGCTGCAGCGAGCGAAGCTGAGCGTGTCATGGAGCTGATCGACCTGAGCGACCGGGCATCGGAGCGCATCTCCAAGCTCTCCGGTGGAATGCGCAGGCGCGTGGCGATCGGATCGGCACTCGTGGGCGACCCGGGCCTGGTCCTTCTGGACGAGCCCTCAGCCGGTCTCGACATGGCCCAGCGGGATGCACTGTCTCGAATTCTCCAAGGAGTCGCCCGGCAATCAGTGGTCATAGTGTCCACCCACTTGGTTGAGGACGTGATTCACCACGCGGACAGTCTTGCCGTGATGGACCAAGGAGAATTCCTCTTTGCCGATGACTTCAACCAGTTCGCCACCAGTCGTGAGCTGGGACCAGTTCGTGATCGCTATCTGGAACTGGTGGGCCGATGAAACACGGCGTGGTCTTGTGGATTAGACACAACCACCTCCCCCAGGCGCTCGCGGTCAGCACCCTTGGTGCCGTGGCCGTCCGTGCCGCACTACTCGTGATCAACAGCGACGGCGGCGGCGTGGATGTCGCACCGCTCTGGCTGGGGACAGCCATGACCCTCCCCCTGCTGTTCACTTTTTCCTGCGAGGATTCGCAAGACGTGGTCGCTCCACGCCCTCTGCTCTGGCGTCGGGCAGCATTGCTTGCACTAACCTTGGGCACAACGGCTCTGGGCGCGTGGCTTCTCACGCCCGCCAGTGCTGACGGATTGGGCCCCATGGCCACCTGGCGCAACTGTTGCGCCTTGCTTGGGCTGGGACTCATCGGTCTCGGGCTGGTCGGCAGTACCGCCTTGTGGCTATTGCCATTGACCGCTTCACTCACCTCGATGATGTTCGCGTGGCCGCAGTATCCGGGGCCGTTGCACGGCATGGTGGGCTTCCTGCGAGCTCCCGTGGATCCACATTTTTCCAGTGGGTCATGGAACTTGAGCATCCCGGTGAGCGCAGCCTTGGCGGTGGCAGGCATGTTGGTGCACACGTCAGGCACCCGTGTGGCAGTGCACGACGGGCCGGCCCTGGCGAGGTTCGGATCACTCACAACAATCCATGGCGAGGCCACTGCCAGCACTCTGGCACAGGGGTTGGGGCGAGTCAGCCGATCCCGTCCCCTCACAGTCATCGCCGGCTTCGTGTGCACGTGGACACTGCTTGCGTCTGTTGGCAAGTGGGGTGGTAGCCCCCGCCTGCTGCTCGGCAACGAGGTGCCCTCAGGAGCTTTCATCCACGCACCTCTCGGCGCCCTGGTGGGTGTCGTCATCGGTCAGACTCGATGGCGCACCGGGGTGGCCGTCTGGCAACAACTCTCCGGCCGACCTCGATGGTCGCTCCTCCTTCAGGAGTGCCGGCGGTCCATCATGGCAACGACCACGGCCCTCGGGGTGCCGATCGGTGCCCTTGCGCTGTTGAGCACCGCAACGCTCGCCACTCAGTCGGGCGTGGCTGTGGCCTTGAGCGAGCTCGCGGGCGGAATGACGCCGACGCTCTTGGTCCTTCTGGAGGCGGGGCTGCTCTGCGTGCTCGGGACCGTGGCTGGTTGGTTCATGCGGGGCATCTGGATCCCCGCTCTGGTGATGGTGCTGGCTTTGGCCGCAATGATCCCGGCACCGCGTGTTCCGGTACAGGATGTCGACCGGATCTGGGCGGCGAGCTACGCGAGTACGGTTTGCTCTCCTGTCCCAGACCTGGATGTCACTGTGTGCACGACTCCGCCGCTGCGCGGCTACTTGCCCGCCGCTGTCCAGTCGGTGGCCGACATCTACCAAAGGGCCCCTCGACGAGAGGCCCTCCCCAACCGTGTCCTGCTCACCGACCGCGGCCCTATGGGAGTGAGTGCGCCGCACAGTATGGATCCAACAGTGTCCGTGCGACGGTCCCATGGGTTGCAGCCGCCTCGCGAACTTGGACCAACCACTGCGGAGTCGCTGACCTACTCCACCTTGGCGTGGTGCCCTGGCGCGAACATTGGTGACCTGATGATGTTGTGGGGCCAAGACGATTGGACCGCGAGCCCAACGATGTCACGGACCATCCAGGCCCTGGAGGAGTGCCGCGGGTAGGAGCGGCCCCTCTCGCCGTGGGCACCGGCCTGCTGGCCGCCATCAAGGCCTGACGGCAGGCCACGCCGGCCGGAACCGTCCGCCGGTCATGACAGCGACTGGGGCCGCATCCCCGAGGGGATGCGGGCCCAGTCAGTCGTCCGGGTGCTCGGGGCTCGCCCGATGGGGCGTGGTCACCACTCGATGCCGGGAACGATCAGTCCCTTGCCGACCACCGTGATGCCGCCGTCACTGACGGTGAAGCCGCGTGCACGGTCGTGGTCGTGGTTGACGCCGATCTCCACCCCGTCGGGGACGATGACGTTCTTGTCGAGGATGGCATTGTGCACCACGGCATTGCGGCCGATGCGCACACCGCTCATCAGGATCGAGCTGTCGACCCGGGCCCACTTCTCGATGTGGACATCAGGGCTCATCACCGTGCGGTCGACGTCGCCGCCCGAGATGATGCAGCCGGGCGAGACGATCGAGTCCTCGGCATTGCCACGCATCGTGAACTTGGCACCGGGCGCCTGCACATGGGTGGTCCAGATGGGCCAGTGCTTGTTGTACAGGTTGAACTGCGGCACGACGTTGACCAGGTCCATGTGGGACTCGTGGTAGGCGTCGATGGTGCCCACGTCACGCCAGTAACTGCGGTCCTCGTCGGTGGCGCCGGGGACGACATTGTCCTTGAAGTCGTAGACCTGCGCCTCGCCCTTGGCGACGAAGGCGGGGATGATGTCGCCGCCCATGTCGTGGCCGGCATTGGGGTCCTTGGCATCGGACTCGAGGGCCTCCACCAGCGCCTTGGTGGTGAAGATGTAGTTGCCCATCGAGGCGAAGGACTCCTCCGGGGAGTCGGGCAGGCCGGGCGGGTCGCCCGGCTTCTCCAGGAACTGCTTGATCTTGCCCTTCTCGTCGGCGTCGATGATCCCGAAGGCGCTGGCCTCGTGGCGCGGCACACGGATGCCGGCGACGGTCGCCTCCAGCCCGGAGTCGATGTGCGCCTGCAGCATCTGGCTGACGTCCATCCGGTAGATGTTGTCGGCCCCGAAGACGACGATGTAGTCGGGTTCCTCGTCACGGATCAGGTTCATCGACTGGTAGATGGCGTCGGCGCTGCCCTGGTACCACTGCGGCCCGAGGCGCTGCTGGGCGGGCACCGGGGTCACGTAGTTGCCGAGCATCGTCGACATCCGCCAGGTGAGAGAGATGTGACGGTCGAGCGAGTGCGACTTGTACTGCGTCAGCACGCAGATCTGGCGAAGCTCGGAGTTGGCGAGGTTCGACAGCACGAAGTCGATCAGGCGGTAGGTTCCCCCGAAGGGGACGGCCGGCTTCGCGCGGTCTGCGGTCAGCGGCATGAGTCGCTTGCCCTCGCCACCGGCGAGGACCATGGAGAGCACCTTTGGTCTTGTGGACATGCCATGAACCTATGGCTCGACAAGGTCCACTGACAAGGCATGTCCATCACTTGACCCCGTGCTTTCGGATCGATGTCACCAAGTGTTCCCCACCGCGGTCAGTTGCCGGCCCGGGCATTGTGGTGGCGCCACCCCTGTGCCATTCTCAGCTCATGCGCGTATCCATCCTCACCCGCGAATACCCACCCTCGATCTACGGGGGTGCTGGGGTGCACGTCGCCCAGCTCGTCCCCCAGCTGCGCAGGTTCGTCGACGTCGACGTCCAGTGCATGGGCGAGCCCCGCGACGGCGCCACCGCCCACCAGGAGAACTTCCCGCCCGGCGCCAATGCGGCCCTGCGCGTCTTCGGTGCCGACCTGTCGATGGTCGACGCGATCGATCCCGCCACCGACGTGGTGCACTCCCACACCTGGTATGCCAACCTGGCCGGCCACCTGGCGGGGCTCTTCCTCGACCGCCCACACGTGGTCAGTGCGCACTCGCTGGAACCCGACCGCCCCTGGAAGGCCGAGCAGCTCGGCGGCGGCTATGCCCTGAGCTCCTGGGCCGAGCGCACCGCCTATGAGGGCGCCGACGCGGTCATCGCGGTGAGCGAGGGCATGAAGAAGGGCATCCTCCAGGCCTACCCGCAGCTGGAGGCCGACAAGATCCACGTCGTGCTCAACGGCATCGACCCCGAGGAGTTCAAGCCCGACCACGGCACCGACGTGTGCGAGCAGATCGGCATGGACCCCGGCAAGCCGTCGGTGGTCTTCGTCGGGCGCATCACCCGGCAGAAGGGGCTGGTGCACCTGGTGCGGGCGGCCAAGCACCTGGACCCCGAGACCCAGGTGATCCTGCTGGCCGGCGCCCCGGACACCCACGAGATTGCCGAGGAGTTCAACCTCGCCTTCGCCGAGGTCAAGCAGAGCCGCGGCGGCGGCGTGGTGTGGGTGCAGGAGATGTTGCCCCGCGCCAGTGTGCGCCAGGTGATGAGCAATGCCACCGTCTTCGCCTGCCCGTCGATCTACGAGCCGCTGGGCATCGTGAAACTCGAGGCGATGGCCACCGAGACCGCCGTCGTCGCCAGCGCCGTGGGCGGCATCCCCGAGGTGGTCGTCGACGGCGAGACCGGCTACTTGGTGGACTATGACCCGGCCCGGGCCGGCGACGAGGACTTCATCGCCACCTTCGAGAAGACCTTCGCCGAGCGGATCAACGAGCTGACCCGCGATCCGGAGCTGGTCCGCCGTTTCGGCCAGGCCGGCCGCCAGCGCTGCATCGACCACTTCAGCTGGCGGACCATCGCCCAGCAGACCGTCGAGGTCTACCGCGCCGCCATCGAGCGCCACGCCGCGCGCAGCACGTCGGCGCCCCCCGCCTGAGGCCCGCACAGGCCAACGGCGTGCCCTCCCCTGCCGGGGATGGCACGCCGTTTGGGGACGCCTGCGGCGCCACCGCGGACCGTCGTTGGCCGTGGTCAGCCGACGATCTCCTGCAGGCACTTGAGCAGGTCACCGGCCTCGGTTGCGTTGAGTTCGACCACCAGACGGCCTCCGCCGTCAACCGGAACACGCATCACGATGCCACGGCCTTCCTTGGTGACCTCCATGGGACCATCACCAGTGCGGGGCTTCATTGCAGCCATTGCGCTTCCTCATCTCCTCGACGTTTTGTTCCCATTATTCCGCATGGGGCGCGTCATTCCCCATTCCGACCCTGCGTGGCCGGCTGACGAGCTCCTCCTCGACGTCTGCCACGGCCGTGACGGGCCGCTGCACCGGCTGCTCGTCGAGCTGGTCGGCCACCCGGGCCAACAGGCGGTCCACCTCGGCCATCGAATAGCCGCGCGGCACCACGGCGAAGCGGACCTCGCGCAGGTCCTCGGCCTCCAGGGGCCCGGTGGGCAGGTCGTCGACCAGGCGCTCGTCATCCAGTGCAGGCATCTGGCCCCACCGTCCAGAGGCGACGACGGCCGTCGCGCCGAGGATGAGCACCACCACTGCCACCAGGAACCAGACCATGGCATCCATGGTGTCATGACCGGCTGGGCTCAGGCGCGCTCGGCGCCCTCGCCCAGGACGTGTCGCAGCGCCTCCTGCTCGTCGTCGGTGACCAGGAACATGTCCAGGTCGGCCGGGGCAAGGTAGCCGTCGGCCAGCGCGCGTTCCCGCAGCCAGTCGACCAGGCCTCCCCAGTAGTCACGACCGAAGAGCACCACGGGGAAGTGGAGCACCTTGCCGGTCTGGGAAAGGGTCAGGGCCTCGAAGAGCTCATCGAAGGTGCCGAAGCCGCCCGGCATCACGATGAAGCCCTGGGCGTACTTGAGGAACATCACCTTGCGGGCGAAGAAGTAGCGAAAGTTGATCCCCAGGTTCACGTGGCGGTTCATGCTGGCCTCGTAGGGCAGTTCGATGCCCAGCCCCACCGAGACACCGCCGGCCAGGTCGGCACCCCGATTGGCGGCCTCCATGATGCCGGGCCCACCACCGGTGACCACGGCACGCCCCCGGCGGGTCAGCTCCGCACCGAGGCGCTCGGCCGCCTGGTACATGGGGTGGGCGGGGCTGGTGCGGGCCGATCCGAAGATGCTGACCGCCGGGCCGATCTCGGCCAGGGCGTCGAAGCCCTCGACGAATTCCGACTGGATGCGCATGATCCGCCACGGATCGGTGTGTCGCCAGCCCTCGGTCTGGTCGGCGAGCAGCCGCTCGTCGGTGGTGGCGCCGGCGTGCTGGTCTCCGCGACGCACCACGGCACCCTGGATGCGCTCCCCGCCGGGGCCGGGAGCATTGTCGACGGGGTGCTTCACACGATGGGGACTCACTGCTCCTCCTGGGTGGTGGACGGTGCCGGCTGGGCGGCGGGCAGGGGTGCGAGCCAGCGGCGCAGCGCCGCGGCACAGGTCTCGAGGTCCTCGACGGGGCAGAACTCGTCGTCGGTGTGGGCCTTGTTGGGATCGGCCGGGCCGAAGTTCACGGCGGGCACGCCCAGCTCGCTGAAACGGGCCACGTCGGTCCAGCCGTACTTGGGGCCCGGCTCGCCCCCGACGGCGGCCAGGAACTCCTTGGCGGCGGGCAGGTGCAGCCCGGGGCGCGCCGCCGGGGACAGGTCGACCCAGTCCAGCTCGTGGCCCTCGAACAGGTCGGTCATCAGCGCCTGGGCCTCGGCCAGGCTCTTGTCGGGCGCGAAGCGGTAGTTGATGTGGACCCGGCAGCTGTCGGGGATAACATTGCCGGCCACTCCCCCCTCGACCTGCACGGCATTGAGTCCCTCGCGGTAGGTGAGGCCCTCGACGTCGATCTCGCGCCGCTCGAAGCCGGCGATGCGCTCCAGCACCTCGCGCAGGTCGTGGATGGCGTTGTGGCCCATCCAGCCGCGGGCGCTGTGGGCGGCGGTGCCGCGGGTGGTGATCCAGAAGCGCAGGGTCCCCTGGCAGCCGCCCTCTACCAGTGCGCTGGTGGGCTCCATCAGGATCGCGAAGTCGCCCTGGAGCAGGTCTGGCTGGGCGTCGGCGACGATGCCCAGGCCGTTGAGTGGCGCGGCGACCTCCTCGTTCTCGTAGAAGACCCAGGTGAGGTCGTGCCGTGGCGCGTCGAGCTCGGCGGCCAGTTGCAGGGCGACGGCCACCCCGCCCTTCATGTCACAGGTGCCGCGGCCGACGATGCGCTCCTGGCCGTCGATGACGGCGCGCTGGCTGGGCAGGTTGCCGGCCACCGGCACTGTGTCGAGGTGTCCGGCCACCACTACCCGCTGCTCGCGGCCCAGCTGCGTGCGGGCCACGACATTGTTGTCGATCCGCGCCACCTGCAGGTGGGGCTGGGCACGCAGGGCGCTCTCCACCGCATCGGCCAGTTCGGCCTCGTTGCCGCTGACCGACTCGATGTCGACGATGGCCTGCAGCAGCTCGGGCAGGGGCCGGGAGAGATCCAGGGTCATGCCCGTGAGCCTAGTGGGGGCGGGCAAGCACGGGCAGGGGCCGAGTGGGGCCCTAGTCTTGGTCGCATGTACCGGCACCTGTTCTGGGACCTCGGCGGCACGCTGGTGGACACCTATCCCGCCCTCGACGACGCCTTCGCCGCCGTGGTGCGCGAGCACGGGCACGAGGTGGAACTGATCGAGGTCGCCCGGCTGACGCGTCGCTCGACGGGCGAGGCGGTGCGCACCCTGTCGCAACGCTTCGGCATCGCGCCAGAGCGGTTCGAGCAGGCCAATGCGGCACTCAAGAAGCGGTGGGAGACCGATCCGGCCCCGGCGATGCCCGGCGCCCAGGAGCTGATGGCGCGGGTGCATGCCGCGGGTGGGCTCAACCTGGTGGTGACCCATCGCGACCGGGCCAGCGCGACGGACCTGGTCCAGGGGCTGGGCCTGGAGGTCGACGACCTGGTCTCGACCTGTGACGGGCACCCGCGCAAGCCCGACCCCGAGATGTACCGGGTGCTGCTGGAGCGCCACGGGCTCGACGTGGCCGAGTGCCTGGCGGTCGGTGACCGTCCGATCGACGCGGAGGCCGCCCACCGGGCCGGGATGCATGCGGTGGTGCTGGAGGATCCCGAGATGCCCGTCGACGACGACGCGGAGCACCAGGTCTCGCGGCTCGAGGAGCTGGCGGGACTGCTCGGGCTCGATTGAGCGCGCCGCACAGGCCGCCGCCAGGCGCTCAGCCGAACAGCACCAGGCAGATCGCCAGGTAGTGGCACAGGGCGGCCAGCACGGTGTACAGGTGGAAGACCTCGTGGAAGCCGAAGGTCTCGGGCCAGGGATTGGGCCGTCGCAGGCCGTAGGCGATGGCGCCGATCGAGTAGATGATGCCGCCGGCGGCGATCAGCGCCACCACCGCCGGGCCGCCGATGTGCCAGAACTGGCCCATCCAGCCCAGTGCGGCCCAGCCCATGGCCAGGTAGAGCGCCACGTAGAGCCAGCGCGGGGCAGCGATCCAGAAGACGCGGAAGAGCACGCCCACCAGGGCGCAGGACCAGATGAGGGCCAGCAGCAGGCGCAGGCTGCGGCCGTGCAGCATGCCGACCGCCATCGGGGTGTAGCTGCCGGCGATGAAGACGAAGATGTTGGCGTGGTCCACCCGGCGGAAGACCGCATGCACCGAGGGCGACCAGCTGCCGCGGTGGTAGAAGGCGGAGTTGCCGAACAGCAGCACGGCGCTGAGCGTGTAGACCGCGCAGGCCAGCCGCTCGTCGCGCTGCGGTGCCAGGGCGACCAGCAGGATTCCGGCCACCAGCATGACGGGGGCGAAACCCTGGTGCAGCCAGCCTCGCAGCCGTGGCTTGGTGGCTGCGTGGGGTGTGGTGAGAGCGGCTTCACGCTCCGGTATGTGCATATAACCTACGGTAGCGTAGGTTGGTGGAGTGGCCGACCACTGCGACTAGGCTGAAGCCATGAACAGGCTGGACCGTCTCTCCGAGACCCTCGACCGGATGCACCCGTCAGGCCTGCTGTACAGCACCTACGAGACGCGCCTGCTGCAGGAGATCGACGCCGACAACCTGCCGCGCCACGTCGCCGTGCTGGCCGACGGGAATCGTCGCTGGGCGCGGATGAATGCCCCCGACCAGCCGCTGGTCGCCGGCTACCAGGCCGGCGCTGACAAGCTCACCGACTTCGTCGGCTGGTGTGACGAGGCCGGCATCCAGGTGGTGACGCTGTGGGTGCTGAGCACCGACAACCTCTCCCGCAGCGCCGACGAGGAGCTGCTTCCCCTGCTCCAGGTGATCGAGGACCTGGTGGTGGAGCTGGCCGCCGACGGCCGCTGGAGGGTCCAGGCGATGGGCGACATGGCGTTGCTGCCCACCACGATGGCCAAGGCCCTGGACGGCGCCCGCCAGCGCAGCGCCGGCAACCGCGGAATGCTGGTCAACGTCGCCATCGCCTACGGCGGGCGCCACGAGCTGCGCGACGCGGTGCGCTCCCTGCTGCGCGAACAGGCAGCCAAGGGACGCAGCCTCGACGAGGTGGCCGAGAGCCTGGAGATCGACCAGATCGGCGAGCACCTCTACACCAAGGGCCAGCCCGACCCCGACCTGATCATCCGCACCTCGGGCGAGCAGCGCCTGTCGGGCTTCCTGATGTGGCAGAGCGCCCACAGCGAGTTCTACTTCTGCGAGGCCCTGTGGCCCGACTTCCGCCGCGTCGACTTCCTGCGCGCGCTGCGCTCCTTCAGCCAGCGCGAGCGCCGTTTCGGCAAGTAGTCCCACGCGTGACGGGTCCGGTCATCGATACGACGACCGGACCCGTCACGCGATCGACACTCAGGCGAAGACGTCCGAGACGTAGCGCAGGTGCTCGCGCTCCTGCGCGTCCATCCAGACCCCCGACTCCTCGAGAGTGCAGCCCATCGCCGCCTGGTGGATCCGCACGCAGGTCTCGCGCACGGCAGGCGCCATGTGGCGGCCGTCACCGCAGACGAAGAACTGCGCACCGTCGCGCACCAGGCGCTCCACCTCGGCCCGGTCTGCCCAGAGGCGGTCCTGCACGTGGCGGACCTCCTCACCCTGGCGCGAGTGCGCGCGCCGCACCTGGACGACGCCGCGGGCCTCCAGCTCGGCCAGCTCGTCGGCGTACAGGTCGTCGACACCGGCACGTCGGCAGCCGTGGAAGAGCAGGGCCGGCGCCGGCACCACCCCCTCGGCCTCGGCCCGGGCCGCCCTGTCCTGCAGGAATCCACGGAAGGGCGCGATGCCCGAACCAGCACTGACCATCACCATCGGGGTGGACAGGTCGGCGGGCGGGGCGAAGGCGGCGGGGCCCGGGCGCACCGTCACCGAGACACCACTGCCGGGCGCCGCCTGGGCCAGGAAGGTGGAGGCCGCCCCGCGATAGGAGCCCTTCCCCGACAGCGCCGGGGCGTCCACCACCGAGACCGTGATGGTCACGTGGTCGGGCCGCCACAGTGGGGAGGAGCTGATCGAGTACTGCCGCGGAGTCAGGGGGGTGAGCATGGCGAGGAAGTCCCCCAGCTCCAGCTCGACCGAGGCGAAGCGCGTCAGCAGGTCCAGCACCGAGACGCGCCGGGCCAGCACGTCCTCGGCATGGCGCTCCTGCTGGGCCAGGGCCAGCAGCTCCGCCTTCTCGGGCGGGCAGGCGCAGGCCTCGGCCAAGCTCTCCACCTGCCGACGGCCGGCCGGCAGGGAGAGCTCCACCCACGACGAGAAGAGCTCTCCGGCGGCCAGCTCCTGGCCCGTGGGCAGGAAGCTGCTGGCCCCCTCCAGCCGGACGCGGGAGGCAGGCGAGAGCCCGAAGCGCGCCAGGGCCCGCTCCACCACCCCGTGCGGATTGGTGGGCAGGACGGCCAGGTAGTCGCCGGCCCGGTAGGTCATGCCCTCGGGCAGGGCGAGCTCCAGGTGGCGCACCGAGTGGGCGTCAGGCCCCTCCTGGCGCACCAGTTCCCGATTCTCGACGACGGTGGCCAGCGAGAGTCCCGCCTCGCGCACCAGCGGCTCGCGCACCGATCCCACCCGCCGGGCCACCAGCCTCTCGTCGGGCAGGTCGTGGACCACGTCGATCTCCAGTTCCCGTCCGATGGCCGGCCACAGCTGCTGGTGCCACTCGTCGAAGGCGCCGAAGAAGTCGCCGCGGGCATTGGTGACGCCCCGTTCCAGGACCCCGGTGGAGCCGGCCCGTGCGAGTTGCTCATCCACCAGGGTGGGGATGCGCTGGTAGGTGCGGGCCCAGTCGGTGTTGCCACAGCCCAGCACGGCATGACGCACGCCGTCCAGGGAGCCCTCGGGCAGGCCCTCCACCCAGTCGACGAAGCTCTTGGCATTGTCGGGCGGCAGACCCTCGTAGGAGGAGGTCACCACCACCACGACGCCGTCGCGCTCCAGCGCATCGGTCGCCTCGTCGAGGGGCTGCACGCGCACCGTGTAGCCCAGCTGGGTGCCACGCTCGGCCACGCGACGTGCGAAGGCCTCGCTGGTGCCGGCATTGGAGCCGAAGAGAACCTGCACCCGCCCACCGTGCGGCTCGATGCTGGGCACGGCCTCCGGGCCGGCTCCCTGCTGCGGGCCCGCCCCCGTCGGCATCCCGGCGATGGCGGCCTGCACCAGTTCCGCATCGGAGCGGCCCGGACGCGTCGCGAAGCGCACCCGCAGCCCCTCGGGCTTCAGGGTGAGGGTCTCCTTGACCTCCAGCTGGTAGCCGGGATCGGCCAGGCTCAGGTCGAAGCGCTGCAACATCATGGCCAGCACCAGCTGCGCCTCCTGCAGCGCGAAGCCACGCCCGATGCACGAGCGCTGCCCGTTGCCGAAGGGCTTCCAGGCATTGGCCGGGATCTGTTGGGCGCGCTCGAAGCCGAAGCGGTCGGGGTCGAAGCGCTCGGGCTGGGCCCAGACCTCGGGATCGCGGTGCAGCGCCGGGATCAGCACCATCACCGTGTCCTGCGGGTCCACCTGGTAGCCGTCGCCGGCGCCGGGAGCGCTGTCACCGATGGTGGTCGACTCGAAGGAGTGCACGGCAAAGGCGGGAGCCGTGGGCCACAGGCGCAGCGTCTCACGCAACACCTGGTCGAGGTAGCCGAGTTGTGCCAGGTCCTCATAGCTGGGCTGCCGTGTGCCCAGCACCTCGTCCACGTGCTCACGGGCGCGCTGCAGCACGTCGGGATTTCGCAGCAGCTCGTAGATGGTGAAGCTCAGCAGGCCCGAGGTGGTCTCGTGGCCGGCGATCAGGAAGGTGACCAGCTGGTAGCGCACGTTCTCCTCGCTCAACCGCTCCCCCGTCTCGGGATCGCGGGCCTCGAGCATGGTGTCGAGGATGTCGTGCTGCCCCTCGGGCAGTGGGTGGGCGCGACGGTGGGCGATCAGGTCGTCGACGATGCCGTGCATCAGCTCGCGGTCGGCCTCGTACTGGTGCTGCTTGTGCACCAGCGCCTTGTTCATGACCGGCAGGCGACGGCCCCGGTCCCCTGACTCCACCAAGGCCCGCACCATGGCGTCGACGAAGGGGTGCATGTCGGCCGAGTAGAAGGAGTTGAAGCGGTAGGAGAAGGAGCACAGGGCGATGGTGTCCAGGGTCAGGCGCGTGAAGTCGTGCACCACGTCCACGTCGGCCTCGGGACCCAGTCGTTCCCACTTGAGCACCAGCTGGCGGGCGATGTCGGTCATGCCGTCGAACATTGGCCGCAGCGCCATCGGACTGAAGGCCGGCATCAGGATTCGGTGTGCCTTGGACCAGTTGGGCTCCTCGGTGCGGGCGGTGAACAGCCCGTCACCGGCGAAGGAGCGGATGTTGGCCAGCGGCTGGTGCACCCTCTTGTCGAAGCGCGACTCGTCGCACAGCTCGTCACACAGCCGCCGCGAGCTGACCATCAGCAGCGGCGCACGGCCGGGCAGGTGGTGGGCGAAGATCTCGCCATGGCGCTCGGCCAGGCGCACATTGCCCTGGATCGGCGCGTCGGTGTCCAGGGCGTGCAGGGTTCCCACGACGGGCAAGACCTTGGGTCCGGGGACTGGACGGCTCACGAATTCCTCCTGCTGATTGTTCATTTCCTTCCAGACAAGCATTCGAACGAGAATCGGGGTTGATCCTGCACGACATCCTCTTGATTTTTCACGACAAAGGGCGACGCTGGATGTCATGTCCGCACACGCTCGCGTCCGTGCCTCGACCCTGCGCGGCCTGCGCGAACTCGTCGACGAGGCCGGCGGTGACGGGGCGGCAGTGCTCCGGGAGGCTGGAATCCCCGCCTCGGCGGTGGACCAGGCAGCCCTGGTTCCCAGCAAGCACGTGGCCCAGGCATTGCGGCTGACCGAGACCAGGCTGCACCAGCCCGGGATCGCCTTCGACCTGGTGGCCAGGCAGGATGCCAGCATCCTCGGGCCGCTGGCCGTCGGCCTGGAGAGCGCCCCCACCGTGCGCGAGGCCCTGGCCTGCACCGATCGGTACCTGTTCGTGCACGCCCCCGACTCACAGGTCTCCACCAGGCCCGGGCCTCGGTGTGACGGGTCACCGACAATGGACCTGGTGCTGACCCAGCCCGTCGACGGCATCAGCACCGAACTGGGGCTCGGGTTGATGCACCGGGTGCTGGCGCTGGTGTGCGGACCCGGCTACGGGCTCCTGCAGGCGCGCATGACCGTCACCCCCAGTGGTGGCACGGCCCGGGCCCGGCGATTCTTCGGTGCACCGGTGGTCAGCGGTGTCGGGGCCAATGCGCTGCGAGTACCTGCCAGCCTGGCCGACCAGCGCCCGGCCAGCGGCAATCCCCTGGTCCACCAAATGGCCGTCGAGTACCTCGAGGCCAGAACCCCCACCGTCGAGCCGAGTACCAGCGACAGGGTCCGTCAGGTGGTGCTGTCCTCATTGGGCACCTCGACCCCCCTGCTCGATGCAGTGGCCCGGTTGCTGGTGATCCACCCGCGCACCCTCCAACGACGGCTGGCCGAGGAGGGCACCAGCTACGGCGAGATTGTCGACGCCGCGCGCCGCGAGACGGCGCTGCGGCTGGTCACCACCACGAACCTTCCCCTGTGGCAGGTCGCCTCATTGGTGGGATTGGCCGACCCGGCGGTGCTCACCCGCAACTGCCGCCGCTGGTTCGGCACACCGCCCAGCACGCTGCGCCGTCAGTACGCCACGCTCAACAGCGGCTCCACAGCGGCGTCTTGAGCTCGGCGTAGTCGCTGGTGGGCTCGAAGCAGACCTCGCCGCGGCAGACATAGGTGGTGGCGCGGCCGTCGCGGGCGGTGCGCTGGTCGAACAGGCCTCCGAAGCCCTCAGTGCCCTCCCGGCCCACCACGATCGCCGAGCCGGCCGGGGCCATCCGCCAGGCAGCAGTGGCCAGGCGGTCGATGCCCTCGCCCTCGGGGACCACGACGACCACCTGCGCCGGCTTCAGGCCCCGACGGGCCTCGTCCAGCACCAAGGCGTCAGCCAGGCTCCAGCCGGCAAAGCGCGGCTGGGAGGCCACCAGCGGCCAGGTCGTGCGGGCGGCCCGGTCGGCACGCGCTTCAAGGTCCGTGCGCTGGGCCATCAGGCCCACCAGGCGCAGGGCCGCGACCATCGAGCTGGTGCCCGAAGGGGTGGCATTGTCGGTGATGTCACGGGGCTGGTTGAACAGCTCGTCGCTGGCCCGGGCGTCGAAGAATCCGCCGTCCTCGGCGCTGAACAACCGGTCGGCACGTTCCACGAGCCACACCGCACGTTCCAGCCACTGCGCCTCGCCGGTCGCGCCAGCCAGCCGGGCCAGGCCCAGCGCCAACGCCCCGTGGTCCTCGGTGACGGCAGGCGAGTTCCCGGCCAGCCCGTCGCGCGAGGTGCGCACGAAGCGGTCGCCCTGCTCGTCGACGTGCACCGCCCAGACGTGCTCCGCCGCGGCGCGGGCCAGCTCCAGCCACTCCGGCTCACCGAAGGTCATCGCGGCATTGACCAGGGAATCGATGGCCAGGCCATTCCAGGCGGCCACCACCTTGTCGTCGCGTTGCGGGGCGAAACGGTTCTCCCGCTCGGCACGCAGCTTGTCCAGCACCGACGTGAGGCGGGCCTGGTCGGGCGAGCCGTGCAGCTGCAGCGTCGACAGGCCGTGCTCGAAGGTGCCGGCCTCGTGGACGTGGAAGACCTGGCGGGCCCAGGCGCCGTCGGCCTCGCCCAGGGCGTCGACCAGCAGCTCGGGATTCCACACGTAGTAGATGCCCTCGGCCACCATGCCTCGGATGTCGACCGAGTCGGCGTCCAGGCTGGCGGCGAAGGCGCCACCCGGGCGCCCCTCGACGGGCTCGGTGCGCATCTCGCGCTGCAGCCACTCGACGGTGGAGTAGATGACGTGCTCGAAGACCTCGCGCTTGTAGCCGTCGTGGTCGGCGGTGCGGCGCCAGCAGCGCACATAGCTGCCGAGCAGCAGGGCGTTGTCGTAGAGCATCTTCTCGAAGTGCGGCACCACCCAGCCCGGATCGACGGCATAACGGTGGAAACCGCCGCCGACCCGGTCGAAGAGGCCGCCGCGGGCCATCATCTCGCAGGTGAGCTGGGCAATGTCGAGGCTGGCCGGGTCACCCTTGACCAGCAGCGCGTCCAGCACCATCGCCGGCGGGAATTTCGGCGCACCGCCGAAGCCGCCGTGGATCATGTCGTAGTCCTTGCCGAGCAGCTCCAGCGTCTCGCGGGCGCCGGGCACCTCGTCGCTGGCCTGCACCGGCTGCAGGGCGCGAAGCTGCTCGGTGATGCTGGCGGCCGAGGCAACCACCTCGTCGCGGCGCTCGCCCCAGGCACCGGCCAGCGCCTCGAGCACCTGCAGGAAACTCGGCTGCCCGCCCGCCGGCTGCGGCGGGAAGTAGGTGCCGGCGAAGAAGGGCTGGCCCTCGGGGGTCAGGAAGACCGTCATCGGCCAGCCGCCCTGTCCGGTGAGCGCCTGGGTGGCATTCATCAACACGGCGTCGACGTCGGGCGACTCCTCACGGTCCACCTTGACGCTCACGAAGTGCTCGTTCATGTAGGCAGCCAAGGCGGCGTCGTCGAAGCTCTCGTGGGCCATCACATGGCACCAGTGGCAGGCGGCATAGCCGGTGCTCACCAGCAGCGGCAGGTCGCGCTCGCGGGCGACTGCGAAGGCGTCCGGTCCCCACGGGAACCAGTCCACCTCCTGGTGGGCGTGCTGCAGCAGATAGGGGCTGGTGGACTCGGCAAGACGATTCGGCACGCCGCCAGCCTAGCCGTCGGCTCAGGAACCCTCGGGCCACTGCGCGGGGGCGGGCTCGCCACCCTCCACCACCTGCTCCTGCTGGCCCTGCCCGTCACCCCAGGAGTCCTGGGGCCGGTAACCCAGCTCCAGCATGGTGTTGGTCATCGACCAGCGGCGGTTCGGGTTGTCGCTGATGGCGTAGTAGACGCCGTGGCGCACCTGTGCCTCGATGGCCCGCCGCACCACCTGCACGGCGTCGTCCTCGCTCAGCCACATGGCGTGCAGGATGTCGTCCTCGACGGCCGAAGGATCATCGCTCATCCAGCCGATGCGCAGGGCGATGAAGTCAATGCCGTACTCGTCGTGGTAGAAGCGACCCAGGATCTCGCCGAATGCCTTGCTGACGCCGTAGAAGGAGTCGGCACGCGGGGTCTGGTGCGGATAGACGGGCCACTGGCCGTCGCGGTCGTAGCCGCCCATGGCGTGGTTGGAGGAGGCGTGGACCACGCGGCGCACCCCGGCCAGGCGGGCGGCCTCGAGCACGGTGCGGGTCCCGATGATGTTGGCCTCCAGCACGTCCTCCCAGCTGGACTCCGGGGAGGAGGCGCCAGCCAGGTGGACGACGCTGTCGACACCCTCCATCAGCGAGCTCATCTCCTCCACGCTGCCCAGGTCGGCCTGGCGCAGCTCGCGCTCCTGGCGCTCGGTGCGCGGGGTGCGGCCGTGCATGACCACGTCGTAGTCATCCTGGAAGGCCTCGCTGAGCACGATGCCGATGTTGCCGGTGGCACCGGTGATGAGCACCCGGCGGCGGTTGGTCTGGTCGGGGGTCTGGGGGTTGGTCACCATGGCCCCATCCTCTTCAGGCGCGCAGGGTGCTTCAAGCCCTTGCGCTGTCGGCGCACGGTGTGCGCGCCACCGCCGGGCGTATCCTTCGGGGCATGACCCCCATGCTCGGCAGCGGAATGTTCACCCTGGTCGTCTTCGTCGCCATCGCGGCCTTCATCATCCTGGGCGCCCTCAGCCTGAACCGGCACTCCCGGCGGATCGACGCGTCGATCCCCTTCGAGGCAGACCTGACCGACGAGGGCCGCGCCGCCCAGGAACGCGAGTCCCGGATGACGCGCGGCTGACCCTCAGATGCTCCAGGTGTCGCTGGTGTCGATCGGCGGCTCGCCGCGCAGGCCGGCGAACAGGTCGCTCTCGGGGTGGGCGGTACCCACGGTGGAGAAGACCAGCTCGAAGTCCTCGGTGGGCCAGGCACGCTTCTGTGTCTCGGTCGGCACGGCGAACCACGGCCCGTCGGGGTCGATCTGGGTGGCATGTGCCCGCAGCGCCGCATCCCGCACCTCGAAGTAGTCGGCGCACGGCACGAAGGTGGTGATGCGCTTCTCGAAGTCGAGGTCGTCCCAGGCCGCCAGGCGCTCGGCATAGGGAGAGTCCATCCCCTGCTCGTGCATCGCCGCGTCGAGGGCGGCGAAGCGCAGCCGGTGGAAGCTCATGTGGTAATAGACCTTGCTCACCTGCCAGGGCTCGCCCGCACCGGGCCAGGCGTGCTCGTCGGCGGCGGCCTTCACCGCAGCCATCGTCACCCGGTGGCACTGGATGTGGTCCGGATGCGGGTAGCCGCCGTTCTCGTCATAGGTGGTGACCACGTGCGGCCGGAACTCGCGGATCAGCTCCACCAGCGGCTCGGCCGCCACCTCAGGATCCTCCAGGGCGAAGCAGCCCTCGGGCAGCGGCGGCAGCGGATCACCCTCGGGCAGCCCCGAGTCGACGAAACCCAGCCAGCGCTGCTCGACGCCCAGCACCTCGCGGGCGGTCTCCATCTCCAGCGCGCGGATCGCCGCAATGTTCTCCTGCACCTCGGGACGGTCCATCTTGGGGTTGAGCACGCTGCCACGCTCGCCGCCGGTACAGGTGACCACCATCACCTCGACCCCCTCGGCCACATAGCGGGCCGTCGTCGCGGCCCCCTTGCTGGACTCGTCGTCGGGATGGGCGTGCACGTGCATCAGGCGCAGGCCGGTGCTGGGCTTGGGGGCGTCGGACATGGCCACCATTGTGCACAATCGGGCATCCCCGGCGCGCGCCTGTCCGCGAGCTGGGGACCACGTCCGCCATGGAGGGCACAATGGGGGTCGTGAGCCAGTTGACCGACGCAGACCGAGCGCGCATCGCGGCGCGCTATCCCACCGCCCAGGGGCGACGCCCGCTCTACCTCGCACTCGTCGCCGTGATGACCGTCCTGCTCGGTGGCTGGATGGTCTGGGCCGGCCTGCATGGTGCCACCAAGCCCGTCCAGGCCGACCTGACCGCCTTCCACGACGGCGGCGAGCACGCGATCCACGCCGACCTGCGGGTGCAGCGTCGTGACCCGTCCCAGGCCGCCATCTGCACCATCAAGGCCACCGCCCAGGAAGGGGCCCGGGTGGGCGAGCTGGACGCCGAGATCCCCCCGGGCACCGAGAAGATCACCCACCAGCGGGTCACCGTGAAGACCGTGAACAAGGCGGTCAGCGTCAACGTGGAGCACTGCCGGCTGGCCTGAGCGATCCGCGGCCCGCGCGGGACTTCCTTGGGTGGTCGCAGGCCCGATGATAGGTTCAGGGGATGACCGAGAATGCAACCGACACCGTCTGGCTCACCCGGGAGGCGTACGACAAGCTCTCCGACGAGCTGGAGTACCTCAAGGGTGATGGCCGCACCGAGGTGAGTGAGAAGATCGCCGGTGCCCGCGAGGAGGGCGACCTGTCCGAGAACGGCGGCTACCACGCCGCCCGCGAGGAGCAGGGACAGATGGAGGCGCGCATCGTCCAGCTCGAGGACATCCTGCGGCGCGCCGAGGTCGGCGAGGCCCCCGCCACCGGCGAGGCCGGGCCCGGCAGCCAGGTGACCGTGGCCTACTTCGGCGACGAGGACGACACCGACACCTTCCTGGTCGGTTCGCGCGAAGTGCTGGGACTGGACGACTCCGTCGACATCCAGGTCTTCAGCCCCCAGTCGCCGCTGGGTGCCGCCGTGATCGGCAAGAAGCAGGGCGAGACCACCACGTACACGGCCCCCACTGGCAAGGACATCGAGATCACCGTGCTGAAGGTGGCGACCTTCCAGGGCTGACCCCTTCCACGAGACGGTTGCAGCAGCGCGTCCCCCACCCGGCCGGGGTGGGGGACGCGCTGCTGTCAGGTGCGGTTGTCTCTGTCCCCGGGCCCGCTGGTCCCACGCCGCAGATCAGTCGACGATCTCGCCCTCCAGCACCTCCTCGTCACCGTCCTGCGCGGCTCCGGAGGTCGGTGCAGGATCCGGCTGCCGCGGCGACTCGTCTGGACTCGAGTCCCCGGGAGACGGCTCCTCGGCCGGGCCCGATGTGCCGCTGGCCGTCGTGATGGTGGCCTGCGCCAGCACCAGGTCGAGAGCGAGGCGTCCGGTGCCCTGGCCAGCCACCAGGCTGGTGGAGCCCGACGGGTGGCCCGTCGGCCACACGATGCGTGCCATCCGGCTGGTCACGTCCACGCGAACATCGGCATCCAGGTCCAGGGCCAGCTGCAGGCTGCCCGACTCGACGTGGACCGAGGAAGGTCGAAGTCCGAAACCACCCTGGAGCACCACATGGCAGGCCTGCACCCGCGCGTCGCGCATCTGCTCCAGCCCGGAGAGCCTCAGGCCCGCGGCACTGGCGCGCAGCCGTCCGATCCGTGCCAGGCCCTCGGTGGCCAGGCCCCCGCCGGTCAGGTCGACGTCCACCTCGACCCCGGCCGGCACCCGCACCACCAGCTCCTTGGCCACCCCGGTGCTGCCCATCGCCGCCTGCGCCAGGCCGGCCAGGTCGAGCCCTGCACTGCCGCGCAGCTTCTGGCCGGCCGCGGCCTTCAGCATCGAGAACTTGTCCAGTGAAGGCACCAGGTCGCCCTCGGCCTCCACCTCCACCCGGTTCCCGGTGCGCTGCAACGTGTGCTCGCCACGCACCACCACCTTCGCCAGCCCGGGCTCGGCCACCAGCCGCACCCGCCGTCCGCGGGCACGCACGACGACGTGGTCGACCGGCTGGGGCCCGCCGGGATTGGCGGCGGCACCCGGGGCCTGTCCCGCGTGCTGACGAGCTGCCTGCCCGAGCCCCATCGCGGCGCTCTGGGCCAGGTCACCGGCCGCTCCGGCCAGGCCGCGGGCAATGCCCGCCCAGCTGGTCGTCCCCTGGGACTGCGTACCCGCCGCAGTGCCCGCCGTGGGCTGGCGCAGCTCGTCGAGCAGCCGGCCGGCCCGGCCGACGTCGATGCGTCCATCGGCCAGGGCCTGGAGGATCTCGGTCTGTGTCTGCATACCTGTGAACCTATGCCGACGCCCGCCCAGACCGAAGTCGGGGCGGGCGTGGCAGGGGATGATTCAGGGGTCCTGGTCAGGAATGCGGAGGCTCCTGCCGGGTGCCGTCGACGGAGCTCGCGCGGTCCACGACGGCCCGCGCGAGCTCGTCGACCGGGCCGGGCTCCTCATCCGCTCCGGTGGACTCGTCCAGTTGGCGACGCACGCCCTCGATGCCGGGCACCTCATCATCGGCCGGGGGCGCCTCGGTCTCACCCTGCTGGGCGACCAGGGCCCGGACGAAGGCATTGCCGAAGGCCAGCACCGGCACCGCGAACAGGGCACCGACGATGCCACCGGTGATGCTGCCGATGGCCAGCCCGTAGAGCACCATCAGCGGGTGCAGGCTGACGGCCTTGCCCAGCAGGAAGGGCTGCAGCACGTGGGCCTCCAGCTGCATCACCAGCACGAAGACGGCCAGCATGATCAGGGCCTTCACCCAGCCCAGGGTGAGCAGGACCACGCTGGTGGCCACCAGGCCAGCCACGAAGGCACCCAGCAGCGGGACGAAGGCAGTGATGAAGGTCAGGGCACCGATGGCCAGGAAGAGGTTCGAGCCCACCAGGGCGGCACCGATGCCGGCGCCCAGACCATCGACGAAGGCCACGATCACGGCGGCACGCACATAGGCGACCAAGGAGACCCATCCGCGCAGGCAGGCGTCCGCCACGCGGGCGCGGGAGCCGCGTGGGACGAACTTGAGCCCGGCGGTGGCGATGGCCGGTCCCTCGAAGAGGAAGTAGAACAGCGCGAACAGGGCCAGGGCGAGGCCGGCGATGAAGTGACCCACCTGGGTTCCCGCAGCAGCCGCCAGCCCGGCGCCAGCAGACTGCTGGGTCTTGGCCCAGTCGGTGACGCTCGTGGTCCACTGGTCGATCTGGGCCTGGTGGATCTGCAGCGGCCCGTCGCCGAGCCAGTTCATGAACTGGGCATAGCTGGCCACCGAGGCGTCGGCCAGCTCGCTGGACTGGCTGGCGATCTGGGTGCCAACCAGGGTGAAGATGGCCGTGATGAGCCCAACCAGCAACAACAGGCTGGCGGCCGCCGCCAGACCCCGGCCGGCGCCCTTGCGCCGCAACCACTCCTTGACGGGCCACAGCGCGGCGGTCAGCAGTACCGCCACGACCAGGGGGATCACCACCTCGGACAGGGCCGACATGATGTACCACAGGCCGTAGATGCCGGCGGCGATCACCAGCAGGCGCCAGAACCAGCCGGCGGCCAGACGGATGCCGTGCGGCACCTCGCTGGGTTCACTGGCCTGGACGAGCACGGCCCGGGGCAGGCCGTCGTCGGGCATGGCGATGGGCTGCGGGAGCCGGCGGCGCAGGGAGTCGGACAGTCGGATTGCCATGCAAGACCTTTCAGGGATGGGACAGCGGGGAGCTGCGTTGGCAGGGTCCGAGGACCTGGGCTGTGAGCAAGGCTAACCTGTGCGCGTGAACAGCCCCACCCAGACACCCGACGCGCCCGCGCGCCGCTCCCACTTCACCCTGCCCCGCCCGGGCCAGGGGACGGGGCTGCCGCGCGACGTGACGGTGCTCTCGGTGATCGCCTTCTGCGTCTCGGTGGGCTTCGGCGTGATGGTGCCGGTGCTGCCGGTCTTCGCGCGCAGCTTCCAGGTGACCAATTTCATGGTGGGGCTGGTGATCAGCGCCTTCGCCCTGATGCGGCTGGCGACCAGTCCGGCTGTTCCGCCGCTGGTGGAGCGGCTCGGGGAGCGCACCGTGCTGGGCGTGGGCATGTTCGTCGTGGCCGCCTCCTCGGCCGCCGCGGGCCTGGCGACGAGCTTCTGGGCGTTGCTGCTGATGCGCGGTCTGGGCGGCATCGGCTCGGCCATGTTCACGGTCAGTGCCATGAGCCTGCTGCTGCGCATCGTCGAACCGCACCAGCGCGGCCGCGCCAGCGCCCTCTACTCGGGCGGCTTCCTGCTGGGCGGCATGGCGGGCCCGGCGATCGGCGGCATCTTCGCCGCGATCTCGCTCACCGCGCCCTTCTTCGTCTACGCCGCCACCCTGAGCGTGGCGGGCATCGTCGCGCTGTGCCTGCTCAGCCGTCCGCCGAAGCGCGACACGACCGTGGTCAAGCAGGTGATGCCGCTGTCCGAGGCGCTGGCCGACGTGCGCTACCGGGCGGCCTGCCTGACCAACTTCGCCCAGGGCTGGCAGTCCTTCGGCGTGCGCAGCTCACTGGTGCCGGTGCTGGTGGTGGAGGGGCTGCACCATTCCCCCTCGGCCACCGGCGTCATCTTCGCGCTGGCCGCAGTGGCCCAGACGGCCGTGCTCGGCCCGGTGGGGCGTGCCGTCGACACCGTCGGGCGTCGCCCGCTGATGGTGCTGGCCGGGCTGTGCACCGGCCTGGCGGCCCTGGCGATGCCCTGGTCGGGACCCATCGCCGAGGCTCTCGGCCTTCCCGGTCCGGGCGCCCTGTGGGTGTTGACCCTGGCGCTGTGCCTCTACGGGGTGGGCTCGGCGGCGCACTCGACCGCCCCCACCGCCCTGGTCGGCGAGAGC
>NZ_JBHWOO010000020.1:0-9415 GCF_043424415.1 Luteococcus sp.
CCGTCCGCCGGGGCCGATGCCGGCAGCCTGACCGACGAGGGCGCACGCCTGCTGGACCCCAGTGGGGCGCTGCGGGCGGGGGCCCGGGTGGCGGCGCCGGAGGGCGACGCCGGCACCGGAATGGTGGCCACCAACAGCATCCGCCCCGGAACCGGCAATGTCAGCGCCGGCACCAGCGCCTTCGCGATGGTGGTGCTGGACCGTGAGCTGACGGGCATCCGCGAGGAGATCGACCTGGTGACCACCCCCGCCGGGGACCCCGTCGCGATGATCCACACCAACAACTGCACGGGAGACCTCGACGCCTGGCTGGGCATGCTCGGTGAAGTGCCGGGCCTGCTGGGGCAGGAAGTGGACCGGGAGGAGTTCTACCGTCGCCTCTTCGGGCACGCGCTGGAGGCGCCGGCCGACTGCGACGGCCTGCTGTCCTACAACTACCTGTCCGGTGAGCACCAGACCGGTGTGGCCACGGGGCGTCCGCTCTTCCTGCGGGGGCAGGACAGCGGCCTGAAGCTGGCCAGTTTCCTGCGGGCGCAGCTCAACGCGGCCTTCGCCGCGCTGGCCTGCGGCATGAAGGTGCTGCTGGACGAGGAGAAGGTGCCGCTCACCTCGCTCTTCGCCCACGGCGGCATCTTCCGCACCGAAGGCGTTGCGCAGCAGGTGCTGGCCGACGCACTCGACACTCCCGTCGCGGTGGGGGACACCGCGGGTGAGGGGGGCGCGTGGGGCATGGCCGTGCTGGCGGCCTTCGCCGCGCTCCCGGCGGCCGAGCGGGCGGACGGTCTGGCCGGGTACCTCGAGCAGCGGATCTTCGCTGACTCCCAAGTCAGCACCCTCCAGCCCCACGCCGACGGCGTGGCCGGTTATGCCGCCTGGTTGGAGCGCTATCGCAATGGGCTGGCGGTGGAGCGCCTGGCTGGGGAGATCGTGGCCTGACAGCGACTGTGGCTGGAGCCTCCCGGTCATGGGAGGCTCCAGGCCGTCGCGTCTTCTTGGCTCACGGGATTTTCCACCAGCTGTCGGGCACGTTCAGGGGGTAGTGCTCCACAGGATCTCCGGGCCGCCATCCCGTCGAGGCCAGATCCGCGGGGAAGTGCAGCGTCGTCTGCTCGAACTGCACCCCCAGACGGCTGAGCACGCATCGGCGGAGCTCGAAGATCTCGCCGGACCAAGAGTCACCCGCCCCCTCGCGACTGCCGGTGACGTGAGCGCTGTGCCATCGGTCGCCACGCCACACCTCGCGCACCGTGGTGGGCCCCAGCAGCAGCGAGCACAACCTCCCGATGTAGTCCGTGAAGACCCCTTCCACCTCCTCGTCGCCCTGGTCCGCGAAGTCCGGACCGGTGGCTGCCCCAGCCACGCAGCCCAGGTAGACCGACGCGGTGGGCAGCACGTCCAGCAGTGCCACCCGACGGGGATCTCCGGCCACCCGCAGGTGCAAACGCAAGGGCCGATCGTCGTCGCCGGGTTCCATGAGCCATTGCACCAACGGGTGGCGTTCCATGATCCGTGGCGTCATCACCGCCAGATGCTCGATGTCGGGGCGGAGTTCCTTGGTCATGACCAGCGCCGGTCGCCCATCGTGCACGCTCTCGGCAGCAACGCTGAAGCCCAGCGACTCATACAGGTGGCGCGCCGGAAGGTTGTTCTCGAAGACGTTGAGCGTGGCGCGCAGGCATCGCGCGAGCTCGGGGCTGTGCAACCGGGCATGCTCCAACAGCTCGGTGACCAGCAGCGTCCCCAGCCCTCGGCCCCGTTGTCCGGGATCAACGAGCAGCCGTCCCAGATGTACCGCACCATCGCGCAGCGTGAACGAGCCCGTCCCCACCAGATGGGAGTTGACCACCAGGGAGCGCACGTGCCACCCGTCGCCGGCAGTGTCCAGCAGGGCCTGTGGCTGCAGGGGGAAGGTCAACTTCGGCCCGGCGAAGACGAGCAGCTCCTCGGGGCTGCTGACCCACCGTGCCACGTGAGCGGCGTCGGCGAGGGTCGTGGGGCGCACTGCCGCAGGGCTGTTGCTCATGGTCGCCCCGCTCGCGGGGGTGGAGTCCGTCGGCCTCGCGGCAGGGCCCGCCCCGCCAGCTGCAGCGCCGCGAACAGGCCGACGGCCGGTGGCGCGCTGGCCAAGGTGTTGCCACGTCGCGAGACGTCCAACGGATCCGGCCAACCGGCCGTCGCCAGGCGAAGCCCCACCACGAGCCCGTAGGCCACGAGCAGGGCCTGTGCGATCCACGAGCGCCACCCCACGGGTTCGGTGCCGATGGTCAGCCCGCCAGGCCAGGCTCGCAGCAGCAGGCCGGTAGCCACGGTCGCCATCAACCCGGCGCCGAAGCCCAACTGCCACAGCTGGTCGGTGGCGTCGTGGGCGGCCCGGGCGGCCCAGGCCGCCAGCAGCCAGAACAGGACGGCGAGGAGCGCCACGAGCGCGAAGGCCCCCGGCCTCCAGGGCATCGCCACGGGCTGCGGGTGCTGCCCCGGGGGAGGTTGGATTCCACGGACCTTGGGACGGGCCATGGGACAGGCGGGTCTCAGCCGACCAGTTCGTCGCGCAGCGCCGCCACCCGACGCACCAGGTCCTCGCGGATCAGGTCCATCCGCTCGTCGCCCTCGATGCCGCGCGCCGAGGGCTCGTCGGTGCTCCAGGTCTCGATGCTGCCGCGCATCGGCTCGACGGGCTTCACCACGGCCTCGTCGCCGATCACCACGACGCGGTCGACGGTGCTCAGCAGCTGGGGGTCGATGGGTTTGGGGTGTTCGCCGTCGACGCTGGCGCCGACGCGCTCGACGCTGGCACGGGAGGCCTCGTTGAGCGTCGCGCCGGGCCGCGTGCCGGCGGAGTGCACCGCCACCTGGTCACCGCACAGCTGGCGCATCAGGGCGGCAGCCATCTGGCTCTTGCCGCCATTCTTCACGCACACGAACAGCACGCTGGGTCTGTCCTGCTGCTCCGGTGCGGGCTTCGTGCTGGTCATGGCAGTTCTCCCAGGAAGGTTCGCAGGGCCTCCAGGCCCTCGGGGCGGGGGGTGAAGTGGGCCCAACGGCCGCGCATCTCGCGATGCACCAGCCCGGCCTCCACCAGCTTCTTCAGGTGGTGCGACAGCGTCGGCTGGCTGACGCCGAAGACCTCGGGCAGGTGGCAGGCGCACACGCTGGAGCAGGAGCTGGCGGCGATGTGGTGGAAGATCCGCAACCGCACTGGATCTGCCAGCGCCTTGGTGAGCACCACCAGCTCCTCGGCGCGGGAGATCGGGATGACGGCGGGGGCAGGTCCGCACTCGGCGGTGCCCGGCGCGTCGGCGTCGGATGCCGCGGGAGGGCAGGACGTGCTCACGACGCTCTGGAGGGGCATGGCCACACCCTAGCGGGGCCGACGGGGCGGGGCATTGACTCTCGTCAAGACGTCAGCAATGCTCTTGGTATAGACATTCGTCGATACCACGTGGAGGACCCGTGCCCAGCATCCGCATCTACGAACCCGCCCTGTGCTGCAACACCGGCGTCTGCGGCCCGGAGCTCGACCAGGAGCTGGTCACCTTCACGGCCGACGTGAACGCGCTGCAGCAGCAGGGCATCGACGTGCAACGCACCAACCTGGCCGGCGATCCCGCCGCCTTCGCCGCCGAGCCCGCCGTGGTGGCCTTCCTGCAGGCCGCCGGCTCCGAGGGGCTGCCGCTCACTCTCGTGGACGGTGCCACGGTGCTCACCGGCCGCCACCCCAGCCGCCAGGAGATGCTGCGCTATGCCGGGTTGGCGCCCACCGACGACCACGCCGAGCTCCCGCTGGCTGGTGGCTGCTGCAGTGACGAGCAGGACTCCGGTTGCTGCGGTGGACAGTCCTCCACCAGCGGCTGCTGCTGAGCGCCGCCATGGTCCGCTTCCTGCAGGATCCGCCCCGCCACTTCTTCTTCACCGGCAAGGGCGGCGTCGGCAAGACCAGCATCGCCTGCGCCACTGCCGTGCACCTGGCGCAGCAGGGACGTCGCGTCCTGCTGGTCAGTACGGACCCGGCCAGCAATGTCGGCCAGGTCTTCGGTGATCGCATCGGCAACACCATCACACCGATCCCTGCCGTGCCCGGCCTCGACGCGCTGGAGATCGACCCGGACGAGGCTGCCGAGGCCTATCGACGCACCATCATCGACCCGGTACGCGCCATCCTCCCGGCCAAGGAGATCGAGGCCATCACCGAACAGCTGTCCGGGTCCTGCACCACCGAGGTGGCCAGTTTCAACGAGTTCACCGACCTGCTCGCCGACCCGCAGGCCACCGCGGCCTACGACCATGTCATCTTCGACACCGCTCCCACGGGCCACACCATCCGGCTGCTCCAGCTGCCCGGCAACTGGACCAGCTACCTGGACGCCGGCAAGGGCGACACCTCCTGCCTGGGGCCGATGGCCGGGTTGGAGAAGAGCCGCGCCACCTATCGCGCGGCCGTCGCAGCCCTCACCGACCCACGACGCACCCGCCTGGTGCTGGTGGCCCGCGCGCAGCACGCCACCCTGACCGAGCTTGGGCGCACCCTGGACGAGCTGGCGGGCGTGGGCATCGCCGCCACACACCTGGTGGTCAACGGGGTGATGCCGCCCGCCGAGCAGCCCGACCCCCTGCACGAGGCGATCGCCCGCCGCGAGGCCGCGGCACTGGAAGCCCTCGCGCCGCCGCTGTCCCTGCTGCCGCAGGACCGGATCGAACTCAAGCCGGTGAACATGGTGGGTCTCGACGCGTTGAGGGGCCTGTTCGACGCGCAGCAACCATCCGAGCCGATGCCAGGCCAGCCGGAGCCGGTCGGGCAGGAGACCGCCGAGCACCCGGGGCTGGGTGCGCTGGTGGAGGAACTGGTCGCAGGGGACCACGGACTGGTCATGACCATGGGCAAGGGTGGCGTCGGCAAGACCACCGTCGCCGCCGCCCTGGCCGTGGAACTGGTGCGACGCGGCAAGAAGGTGCTCCTCACCACCACCGACCCCGCCGCCCACCTCACGGCCACGCTGGCGGGCGAGGTGGAGGGCCTGGAGGTCAGCGCCATCGATCCGCAGCAGGCGATCGAGGCCTACCGTGAGCACGTGATGGACACCAAGGGCGCCCAGCTGGACGAGGACGGCCGCGCAGCGCTGGCCGAGGACCTGCTCAGCCCGTGCACCGAGGAGATTGCCGTCTTCCAGCAGTTCAGCCGTGCCGTGAACCGGGCCCGGCAACAGTTCGTCGTGATGGACACCGCCCCCACAGGCCACACCCTGTTGCTGATGGACGCCACTGGCTCCTACCACCGGGACATCACCCGTCATCTGGACGACGCCCAGCGGGGACGGATCACCACGCCCCTCATGCGGCTGCAGGACGAGGACCTCACCCGCGTCGTGGTGGTCACGCTGCCGGAGACCACGCCGGTGCTGGAGGCCCAGGGGCTGGCCGCAGACCTCGAGCGGGCCGGGATCCGTCCCTGGGCATGGGTGGTGAACAACTCGCTGTCGTCCGCGCGGCCCACCAGCCCCCTGTTGGACACTCGGGCCCAGGCGGAAGGACCGCAACTGGAGGCGGTCCGCTCCCGGGCTGCCCGGATGGCCGTCATCCCCACCCGGGCGCAGGAACCCACCGGCGTCGAGGAACTGGCTGCCCTGCTCTGAGCCCCAGCTCAGTCCGCCAGACACTGGCGCGGCTCGGCGGACAACTCGGCCAGGGCCTGCGGTGCCGCATGGTAGATGCCGGGGAAGGACAGGAAGCCGTGGGGCATGCCCACGTAGCTGGTGACGCGCGTCGGCACCCCGGCCTCGCGCAGCGTCCGGGCGTAGCGCAGCCCGTCGTCGCGCAGCGGGTCGAAGTCGGCCACCTGCAACCAGGGCGGGTGGCAGGTCCCGGTGGTTCTCCGCCCGCTGCGGGGAGGCATGGGGGTGGTGCCGTTCGGCCGGGTTGGGCACGTAGAGGTCGCGGTAGGCCTCCGCGTCGGCCTGGGTCAGCACCGGGGCGTCGACATTGGCCACCATGGACGGGCTCTCGGAGTCCATGTCGGTGGAGGGGTAGATCAGCCCCTGCATGGAGATCCTGGGCCCACCATGATCGCGTGCCATCAGCGTCAACACGGCGGCCAGGTTGCCGCCGGCCGAATCGCCCACGACTGCCAGGCGTGAGCCGTCGGCCTGCCACTCGTCGGCGCGCTCCACGACGTCCAGCAGCGCGGCCCAGCAGTCCTCGACGGGCACCGGCCAGCGGTGGGTGGGTGCCAAGCGGTAGTCGACGCTCACCACGACCGCACGCGCCTGACGGGCGATGGTGCCACCGATCCAGTCGTAGCCGTCCAGGTCTCCACTGACGAAACCGCCGCACACCACCCCGAAGGAGGATTGTGTCCAATTGAGTTGTGCGCAATCATTACTGTCATGGACGCCGACCTGGAACTCGACCACCAACTGTGCTTCGCCCTCTACGCCGCCGCTCGCGTGACGCAGGGTGCCTACCGCAGCGTGCTGGGCGAGCTCGACCTCACCTACCCCCAATACCTCGTGCTGCTGGCCCTGTGGGACCACGACGGCCTGGGCGTGCGTGAACTGGGGGAGCGGCTCCACCTCGACAGCGGCACCCTGTCGCCGCTGCTGGGACGCATGGAGTCGCGTGGAGTGGTCACGCGCCGACGCGACCAGGCCGATGCTCGCCGAGTCACGGTCCACCTCACCGACGAGGGCCATGGCCTGCGCTCTGCGGCCGGTGACATCCAACGCTGCCTCGGCGAGCGCGTCCACCTCAGTTCCGAGGAGATCCACATGCTGCACGACCTGGCCACCCGGCTGGTCGCCAACGCCACACCCGAAGGAGAAGCACGATGAACACCGTCTACACCGCCGAGGCACTTGCCACCGGCGCCGGCCGCAACGGCCACGTCCGCAGCACCGACTCGTTGGTCGACCTCGACCTGGCCATCCCGCGCGAGATGGGCGGCCCGGGCGGCGCCACCAACCCCGAGCAGCTCTTCGCCGCCGGCTACGCCGCCTGCTTCCACTCCGCCCTGCAGATGGTGGCCCGGGAGGCCAAGGCCAACCTGGGTGACTCCAGCGTCGGCGCCCGTGTCGGCATCGGCCCCATCGCCGGCGGCGGCTTCGGTCTGTCGGTCGAGCTCGAGGTCACCATCCCCGAACTGCCGCACGACGAGGCCCAGCAGCTGGCCGACCGCGCCCACCAGGTGTGCCCCTACAGCAATGCCACCCGCGGCAACATCGAGGTCACCGTCACGGTGGTGGACGACTGATGTCCACGCTCCACGACTTCACCGCCACCACCCTGCAGGGCCGCGAGCAGCAGCTGTCCGACTACGCCGGCAAGGTCGTCGTGGTGGTCAACACCGCCAGCAGGTGCGGCCTGACCCCACAGTTCGAGGGCCTGCAGAAGATCTACGACGACTACCGGGATCGCGGACTGGTGGTCCTGGGCTTCCCCTGCGACCAGTTCGCGCACCAGGAGCCGGGCAGCGCTGACGAGATCGGCGAGTTCTGCACCATGAACTACGGCGTCACCTTCCCGATGTTCGCCAAGGTGGACGTCAACGGCTCCGAGGCCCACCCGCTGTGGAAGTGGCTGCGCCAGGAGCAGGGTGGGCTGCTGGGCAGCGCCATCAAGTGGAACTTCACCAAGATCCTGGTGGACCAGCAGGGAACCGTCGTCAAGCGCTACGGACCCACCGCGGACCCCGACTCCCTGCGCGCCGACATCGATGAGCTGCTGGAGCGGGAGGTGGCGCGATGAGCACCCGAGCACTGGTCCTGGGTGGCGGCGGCAGCGCCGGCATCGCCTGGGAGAGCGGCCTGCTGCTCGGCCTGGCCCGCGCCGGGGTCGACATCAGCGCCCCTGACCTCGTGGTCGGCACCTCCGGCGGTTCGGTGGTCGCGGTCATGCTGCGCGCCGGGATGCTCACCTACCAACGCCTGGCGCAGATGATGCAGACCGGGCAGCGCGGTAGCGGGGAGGCCCTGGCCTTCGACGCGATGGCTTTCTACGAGATGATGCAGTCCGCCATCCAGGACGGTGGCGACCCGCAGGCCGCCCGAGCCCGGATCGGCGAGCGGGCACGCGGCCTGCAGGTCTCGCTCCCGCAGCAGGACTGGGTGGAGCAGATCGGCTCGATGCTGCCCGAGGACTGGCCCCAGGGCGCCCTGGCGATCACCGCCGTGGATGCCGAGAGCGGCGAGTTCACGGTCTTCAACAGCTCCAGCACCGTGCCCCTGGAGCGCGCCGTGGCCGCCAGCTGCACCGTGCCCAGCGTCTATCCGCTGGTGGAGATCGACGGACGCCTGTACATGGACGGTGGGATGCGCTCGTCCACCAATGCCGACGTCGCCGTCGGCCATGACAAGGTGCTGGTGGTCTCCTGCGGCCCCGAGCAGCCGGTGAATCCGGTCGGCCCGACGCTGACCGAGGCGATGCAGCTGCTGGACGCCCACGGCGACGCCCTGCTGCTGACGGGCGACGAGCCGAGCCTGCGCATCTTCGGCACCAATCCGCTGGACCCGGCCACTGTGGAGCCCGCCTTCGCGGCTGGCCAGGCGCAGGCCGAGGCCTGCGCTGCCGACGTCCTGTCCTTCTGGACGGACTGAGAGCCGGGTGGACCGGCCCGATCGGGGGCGGGTGGGCCGGTGACCCCGAGGGCGGGCTCCGCCCGGTGATGCCGTTGGCGTCGCCGGTCGGCCCGCTGGCTAGGCTGGCGGCGTGATCGATGATGCTGCCGGCCTGGCGGCGCGCCTGGTGCGCGAGCACGGCACGCTGTTCGCCACCGAGGCGGGCATCGAGCTGACCGACGAACCGCAGCCGCTGTGGCAGCTGCTGGTCATGGTCCAGCTGCTCTCGGCACGCATCTCCTCCGACGCCGCCCTCGCCGCGGCCCGCGAACTGTGGGCGGCGGGTTGGAGTTCCCCGCGGGCACTGCGTGGTTCCACGTGGAACCAGCGGGTCGCGGCGCTGGGCCGTGGTGGCTACCGACGCTACGACTTCTCCACCGCCACCCGCCTGGGCGCCAACGCTGACATGATCGACTCCCGCTGGGGCGACGACCTGCGCCGGCTGCGCGACGAGGCCGCAACACCCGCCGGGATCAGCAAGCAGCTCCAGGCCTTCGACGGTATCGGTCCGGTGGGCGCCTCGATCTTCCTGCGCGAGGTCCAGTCGGTCTGGCCGTCGGTCCGCCCGTATGCCGACAAGCTCGTCCTCAAGGGCGCCGCCACCGCAGGACTTCCCACCAACGCCGACCGGCTCGCCGCACTCGTCCCGTCGGAGGACATGGCCCGGCTCGCTGCGGCTCTGGTGCGCGTCGCGCGCCATGGACCCACCTCTAGCCTCGATCTTTCATAGGGCCCGGCTGACCGACGGTCCAGCGTCGCTGCCGGTCTCGTAGTCATGATTCTGGCATGGGGGTGTGACAAGGTCCCGCATG
>NZ_JBHWOO010000021.1:0-45891 GCF_043424415.1 Luteococcus sp.
CAGCGGGCCGCTGCCATCACGCCGTGGCGAGCCTGGCCCGAAGGGATGCATTGGCCCTCTCGACGTTGAGTCGGGTGAGGAAGAACAGGATGATGCCGGTGGCGATGGCCGGGATCCACAGGTACATGAAGTAGAGCATGGTGATGGCCGAGTCGGGCTGGGTGGTGGCCTTGCCGACGTAGCCGCTGGCCGCCAAGAGCCAGCCGGCCAGGGCGGTCCCGACGCCGCCGCCGATCTTCACGCCGAGGGTGGTGCAGGAGAACATCATTCCGTCGATGCGCTTGCCGGTGCGCAGGAAGCTGTACTCGGAGGCCTCGGCGATCAGCGCGTTGAGGGTTCCCTGCAGGGGGCTCATGCCGAACGACGCGATCGCGGAGCAGGCGATCATCAAGGGGATGTTGCCAAGGTAGCCGCTGGCCACCACGCCGAGCCGGCCCACCAGTGCGATGACGTAGCCCCACACATTGACCTTGAACATCTCGCCGTAACGCTTCACCAGCCCGGGGGTGAACAGCAGGCCGATGATGAGCGGAATGTTGATGGCCCACGCGAACACACCCAGCTTGGTGGCGTCGCCCAGGATGTAGGTCATGAAGTAGATGCCCATGTTGAGGGTGGCGGTGAAGATCTGCTGCACCAGGAAGATCACCAGGATGATCAGGTAGTACTTGTTGCTGAGCAGGATCCGGGCGCCCTCCTTGAAGGTGTACTTGTCCGCGACACCAGTCTCGCGACCCTCGTCGAGTTCCTCCGGGGGGAGCTCCTTGACCGACATCACCGAGATGGTGTTCACCACCAACCCGATGACCGCGTAGATGATCGCGATCCAGCGCCAGCCGTCGGCGCCGCCACCCAGCGCGCGGACCCCCTGCACGGTGAAGGTCTGGATGAGCATGCTGGTGGTGAAGGCGAACATGAACCGGATGGAGCCCATCTGGACGCGTTCTGCGGAGTTCTTGGTGATGAGCGCGGTCAGCGCCGAGTAGGCGATGTTGTTGGCGGTGAAGAAGACGCTGTTGAGCAGGGTGTAGGCGATGAAGAACCACACGTACTGTGCGGTGTCACCCAGCCCCGAGGGGATGGCATAGCAGGCCACCAGGGTGATGGCGCAGCCCACATAGGGCCACAGCATCCAGGGCCTGGCCTTGCCCATGCGGGTGTGGGTGCGGTCCAGCAGGGCGCCGAAGCCGAGGTCGGTGACGCCGTTGAACAGCTGCGCGATCATCATCAGGGTGCCGATCACGCCGGCATTGAGGCCCATCTGGTCGGTCAGGTAGATCATCAGGAAGGCCGACAGGAAGGCGTAGACGACGTTGCCGGCGACGTCGCCGGAGCCGTAGCCGATCTTGTTGCCCCAGGTGAGGTAGGTCTTCTGCGCCGCCAGCGCAGCGGGTGTGGTGCTCATGGGTGTGCCTTTCACGCTCTGGCCGGTGGCGCTCAGCGGGTGGTGGGAATGAGGGTGATGTCGATGTGGTGCACGTCGTCGTCGACGCGGTACTGCGGCAACAATTCGGGTCCGCAGCTGTTGGATCCGATGCCGGCCATGGCATGGTCGATGCACAGCACGGTGTGGCCGCACGATTCGAGCTCGACGTCATGGCCGGCCGCGGTGAGCTCCTCCTGCGTGTGGTGGGAGGCGTTGAAGGAGAAGGGCTGCGCTGCAGTCACCTGCAGCGTCGTGGAGCCGCCGTCGCCGATGCCCATCCAGTCGCAGCCGCCGCGGCTGCCGTTCTCCTGCGGGAAGAGGTAGCCCACGGCCAGCTCGTCGACGCTGGAGCCGAAGCGGCCGTGCCGGCTGGCCTGCCGCTTGTCGGGATAGTTCTCATGCGGCCCGAGCCCGGCCCATTCCACCTGCTGCATCTGCTGCGGCAGGAAGAGCCGCAGACCCAGGCGAGGAAGGGTGGGGAAGCCGTCGCTGCGGGTCACCTCCATCTGGCAGCGAAGCCGTCCCTGTCCGTCGATCGTCCAGGTGGTGTCCATGCGCAGGATCGGCTGGATCGTGGGGGCCACCAGCGCCATGCGGGCTCGCACCACGCAGTTCGAGCCCTCGATGCTGGCCGTGCAGTCATGGGCGCGGGTGGTGGTCTGGTCGTAGCGCGCCCGCTGCCACTCGAGGCGGATACGGCTGTCGTTGTCGGTGGGGGCGCGCCACACGTTCACCTCGGCAGGCCGCTCCAGCAGCTCGGCGCCGGCCACCTGCAGTGACGTGGGCAGGCCGGTGGCTTTCGCGAACACGTAGCGGAACGTCTCGCCGGAGACGACGATGTCGTCGCCGTCGTCGACCACCTGCGGGGACGGCCCGTCGGCGGGGGCAGCGATCCGTGCGGCGTGCTGGTTGCGCGGGTCGGCCGTCGCCAGCTCCACCTCGTCGAATCCCAGTTCCTGTCCGGCCTCGCGGAGCGCGTCGCCCTGGCGCAACCGGTACTCCAGGCGCAGCTGGCAGCGGCCCGCCTCGGGCAGCCGCGGCCGACAGGTGACCTCGGCCACCTCGTGCGGCGCCACCGGCTGGTCCAGGACGAGGGGTTGGGACTCGACGACCTCTCCGTCGCAGACCAACTGCCAGGAGATGTCCACGGCCTGGTCGAGGTGGGTGAAGTCGAGGTCGTTGCGCAGCCGAAGCAGACCGCGGGCCTGGTCGTAGGAGACGACGCGGGCGGGGCGCTGCACGTTCTTCAGCTCCAACAGCCCGCCGTGGGGGCGGCGGTCGGGCCACACCAGCCCGTCGACGCAGAAGTTGCCGTCGTGGACGGTCTCGCCGGAGTCGCCGCCGTACAGGTAGCGGGGGCGGCCGTTGTCGGTGTGGCCGTCGAGGATGGCGTGGTCACACCACTCCCACACGAACCCGCCACACAACCGCGGCTCGTCGAGGATGACCTTCCAGTAGTCCTCCAGGTCGCCGGGGCCGTTGCCCATCGCGTGGCAGTACTCCACCAGGATGAGCGGCTTGTCGGGATCGCTGTCGAGGTAGTCGCGCATCTCCTGCTGGGAGGGGTACATGCGGCTGAACAGGTCGATGTTGGAGTAGTCGTAGCGCCGCTTGGAGTCTCGGTAGTAGGAGCTCTCATAGTGGCTGAGCCGGGTGGGGTCGAAGTCCTTCATCCATTCCAGCGCCGCCTCGAAGGTGCAGCCGTAGGCGCACTCGTTGCCGGCCGACCAGGAGATGATGCTGGGGCGGTTCTTCTCGCGCTGCACGCACAGCTGGACCCGGTCGACGGTGGCCTCGGTCCAGTCCGGGTTGTCGGCGATTCGCTCATTCCAGTGTTCGACGACGTTGTCCCACTCGTCGTCGGCCAAGAACTGCGTCTGGGTGCCGTGGCTCTCGTTGTCGGCCTCGGACATCACCAGGAAGCCGTAGCGGTCGCACAACTGGTAGAAGCGCGGGTCGTTCGGGTAGTGGGAGCTGCGCACCGCGTTCACGTTGTGCTGGCGCATCATCCGCAAGTCGCGCACCATGTGGTCAAGGTCCACCACCGGCCCGGTGGCCGGGTCGGAGTCGTGACGGTTGACGCCGCGCAGCGAGCGTGACCGGCGCGCCGTTGAGGGTCAGGACGACGTCAGTCACGGCGACCTCGCGGATGCCCACTTCGTCGGTGATCACCTCGCCGGGGGTCTCGATGAGCAGGGTGTACAGCTGCGGGTCCTCGGGGTTCCACAGCCGCGCGCGGTCGACCACCAGCGTGGCCTGGTGGCTGTATCCGTGCCGATCCGCGGAGCGCCGCATGGTGGCGGCGGCCACCGTCGAACCGTCGGCATCCAGCAGCGTCAGCTCGGTGGGCACCGGCCCGCCGCGGTAGTTGCCGCGCACCGAGACCGTCGCACCGCCGTCGCCGTCGAGCCGGGTGGTGGTGAAGTAGTCGAAGAGCACCTGTTCGGGACGGTCGATGAGGTAGACGTCGCGGAAGATGCCGCTGGTACGGAACTTGTCCTGGTCTTCCAGGTAGGTGCCGTCGCACCACTTGAAGACCAGCACCTGCAGGCGGTTGGTGCCCTCGCGCAGGGCCTGGGTGACGTCGAACTCGCTGGTGGCGTGGCTGACCTGGCTGTAGCCGACGTAGTGGCCGTTGAGCCAGACGTAGAAGCAGGAGTCGACCCCTTCGAAGACCAGCGTGGTGTGCGGCGCCTGTGCCGTGGTGGTGTGCTCGAAGTCGACGACATAGGCGCCGCAGGGATTGTCGGCGGGGACGAAGGGCGGGTCCAGCGGGATCGGGTAGCGCACATTCGTGTACTGGTGGGCGTCGTGGCCGGTGTGCTGCCAGGTGCTGGGCACCGTGACGGTCTCGAAACCGGAGGCGTCGAAGCCGTCGGTACCGAAGCCGTCGGGCAGGTCGCGCATGCTGGCGTGGTACTGGAAGGCCCATGCCCCGTTGAGCAGCCGCACCCGGTCGGAGTCGGCCCGCGCCATCACCACGTCGGGCAGTGGCTGCGAGGCGGGCAGGTAGTAGGCGCGGGTGGGAAGGGTGTTCTCGTGAAGGACCTCGAGGCCCTGGTGGTGCTGGGGGATGTTCATCGCTGTGCTCCCTTGGCTGTTTCTCGTCCCTGCGTCCGGCGGCGTCGCCGGGTGGGATGGTTCGGGCGGGTGGGCCGCGGCGGTGCGGTCAGCCCGTGACGATCTGGCGCGCCCGGCGAGTCTGGAAGTGCAGGGGGCGCGCCATGGTGACCTTCTTCCTCCGTTGGAATGACCGGCGGTCTGTTACCGGTAACAAGAAAGACTGTAGCGCAAGGTTGTTACCGGTAACAATGGTTTCAGCGCACTGATTTCGCGGCGGCCGTGGACGCCCGCACGACGAGCTCCCCCGCGAAGGAGTACTGCTCCACCGAGGGCCCGGCGCCCAGGTACTGGCCACCCACCAAGGCCTGCACCGCACGACGCCCCATGGCGGCGAAGTCGATGGCGACGGTGGTCAGCGCCGGCGCGTAGAAGGCGCTCTCGCGCAGCCCGTCATGGCCGGTGATGCTCACCCGTTCGGGCACCGCGATCCCGCGTTCGCGCAGCCAGGCCAGGGCCCCCAGTGCGATCTGGTCGCTGGCCGCCACGATCGCCGTCGGCAGCTCACGGCCTGAGAACTGCTCCATGGCCCGGTAGCCGTTCTCCGCCGTCCAGGGTCCGCGGGAGGCACCACGATCCTCGAGCCCGAGCACCGCGACGGTGGTGTGGAAGGCGGTGGCGCGGTTGCGTCCAGACGCCCAGTCCTCCGGCCCGCCGAGCAGGAAGAAGTCCTCGTGGCCCAGCCCTGCCAGATGCCGCACGGCCAGTGACAGCGGATGCTGCAGCGCCAGCGGATGGCCGCTGGGAAGGTGCGGCTCCACCTCCAGCACCCACGGCGTCTGCAGGGAGCCCATGTCCATCTGCTCCATCACCTGGTCTGGCGGCGACAGGACGACCACACCGGCCAGCGAGGCACGATTCATCATCTGCAGGGCCGAGGTGAACGAGTCCGCATCCCCCACCTCGGCACGGATCATCTCCAGGATGTGGCCGCTCTCGCGCGCCGCCTCCGCGGCACCCGCCAGGACCCGCTGCGGCGCCCAGTCGTCCACCTCGAAGACCAACGCACCAATGCGCCGGGGCTGGCGGGAGGCCAACTCGCTGGCCGTGTCGTTGAAGCGGTAGCCGAGTTCGGCGATCGCCTGCTCCACCCGCTGCTGGTTCTGGGGGCGCAGTCGATCCCCCCGCAGATAGCGAGAGACCGTCATGTGGCTCACCCCGGCCCGCTCTGCCACCGTCCAGATCGTCGGGCTCGAACCGTCCGGCTGCTTCTTGTGGGCCACTGCCACCCTTCCTGCGCTCGGACTCACTGCTGACGGGGCGCCACTCGCCGCCGGCATGGCCAGACGAGTGCGCATTGCGTCCCAGCATAGGTTGCCGGCCCCACCTGCCCGCGCAGGCCCGGTTCGACACACCCCAACGCCTCTCGACAGCGGTCCGGGGGGGTTAGCATGCAGCAAAGGATCCCCAGCAGAGGAGACGCCATGAGCCCCCACAGGATTGCGTGGATCGTGACGATTCCCCTGACGCTTGCCTGGGCGGTGCTGGCAGGCCTGAACCTCACCCACGGCGGAGTGTCCATCACAATCGCGGTCGGCGCCCTCATGGTCCTGGCCATGCGCTTCCTGCACGCACACTCGCCGCTGGCGGCATGGTCTGTGGTCTGGCTGGCCGTGGCCACCTGCTTCGCGACGGTCTTCCGGTGGGAGGGTGACTCGTGGACGCTGCTGTTGGGTTTCGCCGCGCTCGTCGCCAGCCTCGCCACCGTCGCCCTGGTGGCCGTGGTGAACCTCGGCCCGTGGAACCCGGCCGTGGCACGTCACTGACACCCCCGGGCCCCCACTGCAAAAACCCGTGGCGCTGGTCACACCGTATGGCTGAGACTGGCCGGCATGACCGACGCTGCCCTGCTTGCCCTCTACGATTCCCAGCTCCGCGCCGAGGCCGAGGTGGCCGACGCCGACGAAGTCGCCAAGATGGGACCGGTGTGGGCAGCGACCTTCCCGGGGCGCGGGCGCGGTTTCGTCACCTACTCGCACATCCCTGCCGGGACCGATCTCGACGCCCTGATCCAGGCCGTCATCGAGCACTACCAGCGCGATCCGCGGGTGGACCACTTCGAGTGGAAGACCCGAGGGCACGACGACCTGCCCGCCCTGGACGAGACATTGCGGCGCCACGGCTTCCGCTTCGAGGAGCCCGAGACGGTGATGGCTGGCCCGGTGGAGGCTGCGATCACCGCCGCCACTCCCCCGCCAGCTGGCCACATTGTCGAGCGCGCCGCGACGGCTGACGCGATCCGGGAGGCAGAGACGCTCGCCGGTCGCGTCTTCGGGGACACCGCCGAGCACTCGTCCCGACGCGCCGATGAGCTCGTCAGGCGCTTCGAGGACGATCCGGGCAGCTTCGAGATGTGGCTGGTCAGGGACGACTCCGGTGAGGTCGTGTGCTCGGGGCGGGTCGACTTCGTCGCCGGGACCGACTTTGCCGGATTGTGGGGCGGTGCGTGCGATGAGCGGCATCGAGGCTTGGGGCTCTATCGGGCCATCACCGCCGCCCGCGCCACGTCGGCCAGCGCCAAGGGCTACCGCTACCTGCAGTCGGACTGCACGGAGTTCTCCCGACCCATCCTCGAACGGGCTGGGCTCGTGCCCATCACCACGACGACGCCGGCGGTGCGGACCCTTCAGGGTCGTCAGGCAACCTGCTCGGTTTCGTGGACGGTCTAGGGTGGCGGGCATGGAATCGCTCTCGACGCTGCGCAACCCGGTCGTGGTCATCGCCTTCGACGGCTGGAATGACGCCGCCGACGCCGCGAGCCATGCCGTCGAGCATCTCGCCCAGACCTGTCGGGCGACCATGGCCTTCGAGATCGACGGTGAGGACTACTACGACTTCCAGGTGAACCGGCCGCGCGTGCAGGGCATGGATGCCGACGAGCGCACCATCACCTGGCCGGCGGTGCGCTTCGCCGTGGCCCATCTGCCCGAACGCGACCTGGTGCTGATCAGTGGTCCCGAACCGAACCTGCGCTGGAAGTCCTTCAGCCAGACCGTCGTCTCGGCGCTGCGCAGCATCCAGCCGGCGCTGGTCGTCGTGCTCGGCGCCATGCTCACCGACGCCCCCCACTCGCGGCCGCTGCCCGTCACCGGCACCGTCGACGACCCGGTGCTGGCTTCGCGCCTGGGCCTGGAACCGTCCAGCTACGAGGGCCCCACCGGCATCGTCGGCGTGGTGGCCGACGCCGCGCGCCGCGCCAAGATGCCGGTGGTCTCGTTGTGGGCGCAGGTGCCGCACTACGTCGCAGACTCCCCCAATCCCAAGGCAACCCTTGGCCTGCTGGGGCAGCTGGAAGACCTGCTCGACGAGAGCCTCGACCTGGGAGACCTGCCCGAGATGGCACTGGCCTGGGAACGCGGCGTCAACGAGCTGGCCGCCGAGGACCCGGACATCGCCGAGTACATCGCCCGACTGGAGGCCGCCCAGGACGAGGAGGGCCTGCCCGCCGCGACGGGTGACTCGATCGCCGCCGAGTTCCAGCGCTACCTGAGGCGTCGCAACCAGGGTCGCTGAGCGCCCCTCCACGATCCCCGAGCCTGCCTCCACGATCCCCGAGCCCGTCGAGGGGTCAGGCCCGGTGAAGGTCTGCGAAGGTGCGCGGAGGGTGCCCGGTGAGTTCGGCCACGACGTCACTGGCCACCGTCATCTCGCCACGTGCGATCGCCAGATAGGTACCCACCCAGCCGTCCAGCTCCCAGTCGGGAGCCTCGGGGTAGGCGGCCCGGCGTGAGGCGTAGGCCTCCTCGACCGTCTCGTCGACGAAGCGATGATTGCCGCCCGTCACCCGGTCCAGTTCGACGAGGGTCTGTTCGATGGTCATCAGCCTCGCACCGGTGACGTCGAGTGTCCTGCCGGCCAGCGAGTCGTCGAACAGGGCGGCGACGGCCACCTCGGCGAGGTCCTCGCGGGAGACCCAGGCGATGCGCCCGTGGCCGGCGGGCCCCCGCACGACGCCCTGGTCGTCGGACCACTGCGCCACGTGGTCCAGGTAGAAGCTCGGGCGCAGGAAGGTGAAGCCAAGCCCAGAGGCGCGCAACAGCTGTTCGGTCTCGTGGTGGTCGCGGGCATAGGTGAAGCTGGCCTGCGGGTCGCCGCCCAGGAAGGAGGTGTAGACCACCCGCTTGAGGCGGGCGGCGACGAAGGCTTCGATGGCGGCGCGGTGCTGCGCCATCCGCTGCGGCCCTTCATGCCCCGAGACGAACAGCACCGTCTCGACGCCACGCACCGCCTCGGTCAGCGCCGCGACGTCCTCATAGCTGGCCTGCACCGCGACGGCGCCCGGCAGCTGCGGGGCGCGCGAGGGGTCACGCACCACCAGTCGCTGCGGGATGCCGCGCTCGGCCAGGGCGCGGGCCACCAGACCGCCCAGGTGTCCGGTGGCGCCGGTAACGGCAATGGTGGGCTCGACTGTGGTCTCCATGCAGTCTCCAACCGGAGCAGCAGTTCCCCTGTTCCCACTGCGGACACATAAATCCCCCCTTTCGCACCCTCCCTCAGCCACAACGAGAGTCATCAGTCGAGCAACCGCGTCAAAGTTGACGAAGCATACTGAGGATCGATTCTCTCTTGCTCCAGTCGCAGACCTCGTTCCCTCAAGACCATGAGACAGTCAGTCTCCGACGCGGTCAGGCCAGCTATACATCCTCGATAGGCCGTCTTTTCCTGAACACACTGACTGGAGAACTGCTCCAACACGCCACGTGACCTCAGAACCGACTCAGTTTGCGGGACGCACTCCCGAAATTTGCTGAGAATCGCGAAGCCATGAGTGTCGAGATCACCCCAATAGAGAACCTTTGCGATTTGATCCAGCCAAGCGATACCCTCCAGCCGGGAGACGGCAAAACCCCTCCCGTGTATTGCAAGAGTTCCCGGCGTGAGAGGAACCCTTGCCAGACTCGCGAGGTTCTCGACGACCACGACACGCTCAGGACGACGGAGACCTGACAGTTGCTCGATCGTCAACGATTGCTGATGGGGCCAGTCGTCGAGCAGGGAGCTCACTCTGAAGGCCAATGGCGACCGCGAGGACCACCCCAAGGGAAATTCTGTTGTGACGGCGCCAGTGAGAGTGGCAACGAGTTTCCGATGCCTCTCCAGCCATTTGCTGTCAGCCTCACTGATAGGCACTTCGCGTGGATGGAGATCCGACTCAGGATTCTCACGAAACCAATTCACAGCGCTGATGACGAAGTTCACATCTTGCCCGGAGAGTCGTTCGACAGATCGGGTATTGGAAGCGAGAGCCGCGCGCAGATAGGGCGCCTGCGGCCAAGCCGCCTGAAAGGAATCAGCACAGGTCGCGAGTCAGTTCCACTGCGCCTCCATTCCGGAGAAACGCGCCAGCTCCGCCATCCCCTCCAAGCACAGGGTTTTTGGAAGTCTCTCGCTTCCCCAACTACCTAACTGCTTGATCACGGGGCTGACAAGGTATCCCTCTAGCTCAATCCGACGCCAACTACTCACCCATGTTGCAGCTCCATCTCTGTCCTTCTCAAACTCCTTCGTTGTAGGGGGCTTCAAGCCGCGGCTCCATCTGACGTCGGGCGCAGTCTGCGGACTTTCGAGGACCGCCGCGAGCACCTGACGGTATTTCGCACGTGCGGCATCACACACCTCGTCGACGGCCTTCATCCGCGTGCTCCCTTCCGATCAGATCAATTCCCGCTGCACCGCAGTTGGAACTACCAGCGGCTCCTGCTCCTCGTCGAAGAGCACCTGCTGGAACCACGACGGCCCCTCGTCGGGGCGCACCACCAGCGCCACACCACCCACATGGTCCTCCAGCGCCTGCAGCATCTTCTGCGGCGTGGCCAGCAGCAGCTGGAAACCGAAGTCGGCAAAGACCTGCAGGCAGGCGCGGGTGAAGCGCGGATCGGTCTTGTCGAAGGCCTCGTCGAGCACCACCAGCGCATACTCCGGCAGCCCGGTCCCGTCATGGGCCAGCTGGTAGCGCAGCGCCGCGGCCAGGCAGAAGGTGACCAGCTTCTGCCGCTCGCCTCCCGACAGGCCACCCGACCCCTCGAAGGCGTCCACCTGGGTGTCGGTCTCGTCGACCACCACGGCACGGAAGTCCACGTGGCGCCGGGTGTCGAGCACCTGGTTGCGCCACTCCACGTCGGCCGGCTCCTGCGAGGCCAGCCGGTCCAGCAGCTCCTTCATGGTGAGGAAGCGCTGCTCGGCCCGCTGGCGCGACTCGGGACTGTCGTCGGCATCCATCACGTCGTCCAGGGACCCGGCAGTGATCTGGCTGAGAGTGTCGAGGAAGGCCCGCACCTCGGGCAGGTGCCGGTCGCGTACCTTCACCTGCAGGTGCTTGCCCGGCGCGTACTCGGTCTCGCGCAGCGAACGGTTGATCGGCTTCACCCGGGTGCGGATCAGCTCCCGGCTGGCCCGCACGCGGCTGGCCAGCTCGCCGACATTGTTGCGCGACTGGGTGGCGAGCATCCCGAAGAAGCGGCCCTCGAAGTCGGGCAGTCCGTCGTCGAGCAGGCGCCGCAGGATCGCCAGGTAGTCGTCGGCGGCGGCGATGCCGGAGGCCAGGTTGGCGCTCTCGGCGGGCCATTCGCGTCGGTAGTTGTTGATCGCCTGGGTCATGGCGCCCGCGGCCTCGGCCAGTTGCTGGCCGGTGAGCAGCTGCTCGGCCGCCAGCTGCTGGGTGGTCTCCATCGCGCGGGCATCCACCTGGGTCAGGTCCTCACCCAGCGGCCGGCTCTCGGCCAGCTCCTCGAGGACCTCGTCGGGGAGCTCCGCCGATTCGGACAGCTCGCGCTCCCAGCTGGCCACCGACAACTCCAGCTGCCGCACCCGGCCGTGCACCTGGGCGTGCTCGGCGGCCACCTGACGCGCCCGCAGCTCTGCCTGTTCCCGCCGCTCGGTGCACAGCTGTAGTTCCTGCTGCGCATCCACCAGTCCCTCGGTGGTTTCCAGCTGCAGCTGGAGTTCCCGGCGGGCCTCGTCGAGGGCGGTCGTTGCGGTGACGACGTCGAGCTCCGCCCAGCTGGCCTGCTGCAGCTCTCCGAGCAGCTGGATTCGCTCGGCGAGCTGGCGGTGGGCGGTCCAGTCCCGGTCGGACGACTCGATCGCGGCGTCGACGGCCTCCTGCGCCGCGGCCAAGGCCTCCTCGACGGCGGCACGCTTGGTCTCGACGCTGCTGCCGAGCAGCCACTGGGTGCGATCGGAGATGCTGCGCCGGTCGTCCTTCTCGTGGCGGCTGGCGGTGTGCTTCACCTGGCCCTGGCGGGTGACGCCCCGCGCCACCCGGGACAGGGCAGCGCTGTCCTCCACGCAGGCATAGTCGAAGCGCTCGGCAAGGTGGGCGGCCAGCCAGTCGTGGTGCTCGCCGTCAGCCACCAGGACGCGGCGCACGAGCGAGTCGGGAGCACAGTCCTGCGTCCCGCTTTCTGCGGTCTCCGTGGTGCGGGCGTAGACGAGCCTGCCTCCCAGGTGGGTGCGGTCGACGACGGCCGAGACCTCGCGGTGGAGCTCCTCGGGCACCAGCAGGGTCTGGGCCAGCGGACGCAGCACCCGCTCGATCGCCCCTTGCCAGTCGGCATGGGCGGTGTCGACATCGAGCAGCTCCCCGGCGAAGGGCAGGCGTGCGGCATCCACGCCCGTCTCGCGGCACAGCAGCTCGCGCACCGCCAGCAGGTGCGGGCTCATCGCCGAGCCTGTGCTCAGCGAGTCCAGCTCGGCCTGCAGCCGGTCCCGCTCCCGCTCGGCCTCGCTGCGGCGCGAGACGCTGGCGCGGGCCTGCACCTCCGACGCGGCCAACTGGTTGGCCAGCTCGTCGCCGTCCAGCGAGGCCTGCCACAGCTCGAAGGCCGCGGCATCGTCGGGCATCTCCAGCCCTGCGCGGGCGCACTGCGCGGCCAGCCGGGCCCGGGCGGCCTGGGCCTGCTGCAGGCCCTGCTCGCGCAGCGCGACGATCTGTTCCAGGCTGCCAAGGTCGGAGCTGATCCCGTCGACCCGGCGCTGCGCCTGGTCACGGGCCTCCCGCGCCTTCTGCTGCTCGTCCTCCACGCGCCCCATCTCCACCTCGAGGGCATCCAGCCGCTCGGTGGCCTCGTCCAGCGCGCGCGAACCCAGCCGGTGGCGGGTGCGCAGCACGTACTGGCCCAGGTGGCGCGACTGCTCCTCCAGGCGAGCCGTGCGCTCCTGGGCCTCGCGTGCCACCTCGGCGTGCTCGGCCAGGGGTTGCAGGCACTCCACCTGGCGCCGGGTGTCGACCACCTGGGCATGGGCGCTGGACAGTTCGACGAACTGGTTGACGGCCTCCTCGGCCAGGGCGAAGGTGTCGGGCCGGTCCAGCATGAAGTCACGCAGCAGCTGGTTGAGGTTGTTGAGGTTCTTCGCCGACTGCGTCTTGTGCAGCAGCTGCAGGGCCTGTTCGTCGCGGAATCCAAGCCGTCGCTGCATCCGCGCGCTGAACTTGGGGTGGTTGCGGTCGGCGAACCAGTCGGGATGCTCGGCGTGCAGGGCGCGCACGTTGACGCCATTGGCGATCGCCGGGGCCAGTGAGCGCAGGTCCACCTCCTCGTGGGCCGCCACGTACAGGTGGGAAACGTCGGAGGGGCTGTTGGTGCCGGCCGGGATGTGCAGCAGGTGCACCAGCGAGGTGATGCGGCCGTCGGCGTGCGCGTAGGTGAGCGCCACCCCGCTCCAGGTCGCCACCTGCGGGCGCAGGTAGCCGGTGACGATCTGGTCGGTGGCCTCGTCGGTCTCGCGGCGGTAGGCGCCGCGCACATAGCTGGCGGCATTGCGCGACTGGTCGCCGCGGTCGCCCTGCTGGGCGGCCGCGTTGAAGCGCAGACTGGCCGGCGGCACCAGCAGGGTGGCCATCGCGTCGAGCAGGCTCGACTTGCCCGAACCGGACTCGCCCGTGACCAAGAGCCCCTTGCTGGGCACCTCGACGCGGTGGTAACCGTCCAGCGTGCCCCAGTTGGCCACCTGGATGGTGCGCAGTCGGTGTTGCTGGTGCATCAGCCCTGCAGCTCCTCGTCGGTTTCGTCGGTTTCGTCGGTGTCGTCGTTCTCGTCCGCCTCGTCCGGTTCGGCCGACAGGTCCAGCCCGTCGTCGCCGCGGTCGCGCAGCTCGGCCAGGTCGCGGGCCACCGCCGCCAGCTCGTCGGCGTCGAAGGCCACCGCCAGCACCGGCGAGATCTCGAAGCGCTCCGGCTGGCTGGTCAACAGCACGACGGCGGCCTTGCGCATCTTCTCGATCGCAGCAGTCACCGCGCGGGCGAAACCGGCCAGGTTCGTGCTGGCCTGCGGACGGTAGGCGGCCAGCGCCTCCTCCAGCTCAGCGCGGTCGACGAAGACCCGGCCCGAGACGTCGACATCGTGCAGCAGTCGCTGACGAAGGTCCAGCAGCAGCGCGGTGTCGAGCAGGCCCAGGCGCAGCTGGCGCACCACTCGCGGGGTCTCCACCTCCAGCTCGGCATTGTGGACGAAGGCGAGCTGTCGCTCCAGGTCGACGACCATCTCCAGGAACATGTTGCCCAGGTGCAGCTCGATCGCGGCACGGTCGCGCAGCAACGCCCGCCACAACTCCGGCTGGCGCGCCGCCGAGAGATAGGGCCCGCGGACCAGGGCGATGATGGCACGCCGGGTGTCGTCGGCCAGCCGTCCGCGGTCGCGGCTGCCCAGCTGGTGCCGGGCCAGCTGGTCGTCGTCATTCGTGCGTGGCTCGCTCACCGGTTCTCCTCGTCGTCCTCGAGCGGATGGTGCTGGCTGGAAGGCGGCGCGCTGGTGAAGACCTGGCGCACCACCTGGGCCGCCCGCGCCGCCCCGCCGGCGCTGGTCCAGCGCACCGTCTCGGTCTGCTCGGTGGCCTCGCCGTGGGTCTGGGCCAGCAGCAGCAGGCCCACCACCGAGGCGAGGCCCTGGCTGGCGCCGTGCAGACTCAGCACGTCGGCCACGCTCGCGCCGGGTCGCACCGTCAGGGTGCGCGCCACCAGTTCTCCCAGCTCCTCGAAGTCGATCTCGCTCTCCCGGACGCGCTCGCGCAGCGCCGCCATGTCCACCGGGCCGGTGCTGGCGCTGGTCAGCGCGGCGGCCGAGCGCATGGTGCCGGGACTGTAGGGGCGGCGGGCAGCGATCGAGTCGACGGGGACGGCGGTCAGGTCGAGCGTGACGCCGCTGGGATGCCGCGGGCCGTGGCGACTGGTGAGGTCCAGCAGGATCCCCTGGGCCAGCGTGATGGTCTGGTCGAGCCGCTGTTGGTCGGCCCAGGCGCGGGAGTGGACGAACTGGCGCAGGCTGCGCGACAGGGAGGTCATGGTGTCGCGCACCTGCGCCGACTCGCGCTGCAGGTCGGCCAGCAGATCCTGCAGCTGCAGACGCTGCTCCTGAGACAGGTCACGCGCGAAGCCGCGGCCCAGCACCTCGTCGACGGCCTCGTCGAAGGCCTCGCTGCGGCTGGGGTCGAGCAGGATCGCGTAGAAGGCGCGGAAGGTGCGCCCGGCCTCGGAATGGTCGACGGCCTCCACGCCGCTGAAGGTGTCCTCGAGGACCTCGCTGGAACTGCCCTGGCTGCGGATGATGCGTTCGCGAAGCTCCCGGTTGAGACGGTCGACGTCGGCGCTGACCCGGGCGAAGTCGCGCGGCAGGTCCACCACCAGCGACAAGATCTCCTGCAGCCGCTCCCGGGCGGTGTGGTCGTCGAGCGGTTCCAGCCCCACCCGCTCGGCATGCTCGATGCGCTCGGTCAGCGCGTCGCGCTCGGCCACCATCGCGGCGATGCGACGGCTCTGGTCGGGATGGGTGTCACGGGCCAGGCGGCCCACCTGATCGGTGATGCTCGACAGGCGCGAGGAGGTCAGCGCCGAACGCTGCGTCGCCGACTGCTCCAGGTAGGCCAGCGCCGTCGCGGCCCCCACCGACAGCTCGACGGTCTCGTCGCCGTCCAGGCTGGGACGTCGCACCAGCCAGCGGCGCTCGTTGACCCATTCGGCCAGGTACTCCTGCGGCGACTGGGGCAGCTCGAAACCGGCATCGCGCAGCTCGGCCAGGTCCTCCTCCAGCCCGAGCAGGAAGTCGCTGACGGCCACCACCCGGCGCTCCCGGGTGAAGCGCGAGGCCAGCACCGCGCTGATGGCGGGGAGGTTGTCGGCCCTCAGCAGCGACAGCGACGCGTCCTCGCGGGTGCGGGCGCGTACCTGCACTGCCCGCTGGGCCACCTGCGCCATGCCACTCCTCCCGGGTCCCCGCGGCCCCTTCGGGCCAGCCACGCAACTCTTCCACATCCCTGTGACACTTTTCCTGTTCGACGCCGCACACCACCCAGAGTCCACCAAGGAGTCCCGATGCCCCGCCGATCCATCCATACCGCCCGCCTCACGGCCCTGGCCATCTGTTGCCTGGCACCGCTGACCATGGCCGCCACCGCCCGGGCTGGTGACAACGACGTCCAGGGCCTGGGTCCGGTCGGCACGGCCACCATGCACGGCGATGCCCAGTCCAGCGACACCACCATCCACCCCGGGCCCGGCCACGGTCCGCTTCGGTCCACCTTCCGTGCCAAGGCGGCAGCCTGCCCCACGATCCTGGCTGATTCCCAGGGACGCATCTGGTCACTGTGCACCGAGGTCTTCGGGCGAGCCCCCGTGGTGAACCTGCTCGATCCAGCCACCGGCGCCACCCTCGCCTCGCTGCCCATCACCAAGGGCGCCCTGCTCGGGGGCGTCTACGCCTACCTCGACGACGCCGACCGACTCGTCCTGGTAGACGGCACGCATCGTCTGCGACGGATCGCCGCCAGCACCGATGTCGCCGGCCGGGCGCGACTCAGTACAGCCGCGAGCCTCGACCTGTCCGCCTTCGTCACGGCCACGGGCAGCACGCCCACCGATGCCGTCGTCGGCCTGGTGCCGGATCGTCGCGGCCACGTCTGGCTGGCCACCCGCGAGGGCAAGGTCGGCGTCCTGGATCCCGCCTCCGGGGCGGTCTCGACGGTGGCGCTGCCATCGGGTGAGCGCATCGACAACTCGATCTCCGCCTCGCCCCGCGGCGTGGCCGTGGCCACCTCGCACGCCCTCTACCTGCTCGACGACGCCGACGGCACGCCCACGATCCGGTGGCGCCGCGCCTACGACCGCGGCACGGCACGCAAGCCGGGACAGCTGAGCTGGGGCACCGGCGCCACACCCACCTTCCTCGGCCCCGACGGCAGCGACGAGTACCTGACCATCACCGACAATGCCGACGGCCAGGAACACCTGCTGGTGCTGCGCACCGCCGACGGGTCGACCGTCTGTGAGCCCGCGATCTTCCGCAGGGGTGCCTCCGGCACCGAGAACTCCGCCATGGGCCACGGCCGCAGCATCATCGTCGCCAGCACCTACGGCTACCCCTATCCGGCGCTACCGGAGGGCGCCGGACGATCGGTGCCCTCGTCGGCGCAGTTCACGGTCGGCGGGATGGAGCGTTGGGAAGTCACGCCCGACGGATCGGGCTGCAACCGTCGCTGGTCGAGGCCGGTGCTGTCCGCGGCGGTGCCGCGCTGGTCGCTGGCCGACGACACCATCTACACCATCGAACGGCCCGCCCCGCTGGGCATCACCGGCACCATCTTCAATGCCGTCAGCATCGACGCCTCCACCGGCGCGACCACCTCGCGCACCGCGGTGGGCTGGAGCGGCCTGCGCGACAGCCTGCAGATGGTCGGCACCATCACCCCGCAGTCGGTCTGGTGGCAGGGCACCATGACCGGCGTGCTGCGGATGGACCGCAAGGGCTGAGCCCACACTTCGGCCTTGGACCATCTCTGTTGGCGTGATCATGATCCACCTGGACCGCGTGGGCTGCCTCGATGCACCCTCTGTCGGGGGTGCCTGCATCCACGACCGTGTGGCCGGTTGCCGCATGCGCTGACCGGCTGCCTCGGGCAAGGAGGCGGGCATCGAGATCAAGACGGTGCCCACCGATCCCGCCCAGTGGGCCACGGGGATCAATGGCAACAAGTTCGACCTGGTCATCTCGGGCTACCGCAATGACAACCCCTACGGCGTGCTCAACCTGTCGACCTTCCACGACTCGACCAGCCCCGACAACATCACCCGCATCGGCAGCGCCGAGGTCGACAAGAAGATCGCCGAGGTCAATGCCATGTCCGACCCGAAGGAGCAGTTCGACAAGGTGAACGAGGTCGAGGTGGAGGCGATGAAGAGCTACAACCTCCTGCCGATGTACAGCGGCCCGTCCACCTATGCGGTGCGCAAGGACCTGGCCAATGTCGGCGCCACGCTGATGTACTCGCCGCTGCCCGAGGAGATCGGCTACACCAAGTGAGCTGAGTGAGGGTGCCGGGATCAGTGCCGGCAGGCCTCGACGGCCCGTTCGCGCAGGTCGCGGACCATCTGGTCGGGGTCGCCGGCACTGTAGACGGCCGAGCCGGCGACGAAGGTGTCGGCTCCGGCCTCGGCACAGCGCTCGATGGTCTCCAGTGAGACGCCGCCGTCGACCTGCAGCCAGATGTCCTGGCCGGTGGTCTTGACCAGCTCGCGGGTGCGGCGGATCTTGGGCAGCACCAGGTCGAGGACCTTCTGGCCGCCGAAGCCGGGCTCGACGGTCATCAGCAGCACCATGTCCAGCTCGCCGAGCATGTCGGCATAGGGCTCGATGGGGGTGGCGGGCTTGAGCGCCATCGACGCCCGCGCGCCCTGGGCGCGGATCTCGCGGGCGGTGCGGATGGGTGCGTCGGAGGCCTCGACGTGGAAGGTGATGCTCTCGGCGCCGGCCTCGGCATAGGCCGGCGCCCAGCGGTCGGCATTGGCGATCATCAGGTGGATGTCGAGGAAGGCCTCGGTGCGCTGGCGGATGCTCTCGACGACGGGCAGTCCGAAGGTCATGTTGGGCACGAAGTGGTTGTCCATCACGTCCAGGTGCACGCCGTCGGCGCTGGGGATGCGGGCGATCTCGCCGGACAGGTTCGACAGGTCGGCGTTGAGGACGGAGGGTGTGATGCGCATGGCCATGGGGGGAGCCTATCGGCCGTGCCACGATGGAGGTCCGTCACACAGGAGGAACCATGCACCTTCCCGCACCGGAGATCCCCTTCACCGGATGGCAGCCGATGTCCACCGACGAGGTCCTGCGAGTCCTGTCCGCCCGCGCGGTCGAGGGACGCCCGAGGATCGTGGCCGTCGACGGCCGCGGGGCGGCGGGCAAGACGACCCTGGCGTCCGACCTGGCCGAGCGGGTGCCGGGTGCCGTCGTGGTCCACACCGACGACCTGGCCTGGCACGAGCCGCTGTTCGGCTGGGCCCACCTGGAGCACCAGCTGCTCACCGCCGCCCGCGCCGGCCAGGAGGTCCACCTGGTGCCACCGCAGTGGACGGCCCGCGGCCGGGAGGGATCGATCGACGTGCCGGCAGGAAGCCCGCTGGTGGTCGTCGAGGGCACCGGCGCCGCCCAGCGGGCCGTGGCGGACCTGCTGGATGCGGTGGTGTGGGTGCAGTCCGACTTCGAGGAGGCCGAGCGACGCGGCATCGAGCGCGACATCGCCCAGGGCGTCAACGGCGATGCCGACGAGACCACCGCCTTCTGGCATGCGTGGATGGCCCATGAGCTGGACTTCTTCGCCGAGGACCGGCCGTGGGAGCGCGCCGACCTTGTCGTCGCCGGGAGCCCGGTGGAGGCCGCGGAGCTGTTGCTGGCCGACGACGAGCGCGCGGTGGTAGTCACCCCCCGCACGGACGGACCGGCAATGCCGGACCGGCCCCAACACGGACGCGAGTTCGACGTCGTGGTGCACGGTGCCACCGGATACGTTGGGCGCCTGATCGCCGCCGAGCTGGTGCGTTCTGCGCCCAGGGGCACCCGGATCGCGCTGGCCGGCCGCAACCTGGACCGGCTGCGCGTCGTCGCCCAGGAGCTGGGGCACGCCGATCTGCCACTGCTGGTGGCCGACAGTTTCGACGCCGACGCGCTGGCGGCGATGGCCCGTCGCACGGCGGTGGTGATCGCCGTCGCGGGCCCCTACGTCAAGTACGGCATGGCCCTGGCCGGGGCCTGCGCCGGGGCCGGCACCCACTACGTCGACCTGAACGGCGAGGTGCTCTTCGCCCGTGATGTCGCCGACTCCTTCGACCAGGCCGCCAGGGCCAGCCGCGCGACGCTGGTGAACTCGTGCGGCTTCGACTCGATCCCCTCCGACCTGGGCGTGATGCTTGCCGCCGAGGTCGCGTCCGAGCGCGGGGAGCAGCTGCTGGGAACCACGATGCACCTGCGTGAGCTCTCCGGCGCAATGTCCGGCGGCACCATCGACGCGCTGCGCACCCAGATCGACGCATCCCGCCACGGTGTGCGCACCCCAGGACGCTCGTCCTCCGACCCCTATGCCCTGAGCCCCGACCGGGCGTCGGAGCCGCAGCCGTTGCGGCACCGCAACAACCTGGTCTGGTTGGAGTCCTCGGCCGAGGTGAAGGAGTTCAGCGCCCCCTTCTTCATGGCCCGCTACAACGAGCAGCTGGTGCGCCGCAGCAATGCCCTGATGGGCTGGCGCTATGGCCGAGCCTTCCGCTACCGCGAGGTGCACGACACCGGCCGCGGCCTCAAGGGCCTGGTCCGGGGCATCGGCATCGCCGCCGCCCTGCCCGCCTTCGTCGCGGCACTGGCGACGCCCGGGCTGCGGCAGGTGGCCGACCGGGTGCTGCCCGCGCCCGGCCAGGGCCCCAGCCCGGAACAGCGGGCCCGCGGCCACTTCAGCATCGAGGTCCACGCCGAGACCACCGGTGGCGCACGGATCGTCACCACAGTCTCCGACCGGCGCGACCCCGGCTACGAGGGCACGGCGGTGATGATCAGCCAGGCCGCGCTGGCCCTGGCGGCGGGCGAGGCCCTCAGGGCCGGGGTGGCAACGCCGGCCAGTGCGCTGGGCACAGCCCTGGTCGAGCGGCTGCGCGTCCAGGGCTTCACACTTCAGGCCCGGGTCACCACTGCCAGCTGAGCTGGTGCATGCCGGCGGCTGCCTCGGGAATGATGAACTGCGCCATCTGGCCGGAGACCACTGGCTGGGTGGGCTGTTCGACGTCCTCGTCGCCGCCGGGCACGCGCAGCTCGTACTGCAGCGCGCTGGGCATCTGTCCCTCGAAGTGGACTTCGAGCACCGCTCCTCCACCACCCGCTTGAGGCCGTAGCCGATGCCCGGCGCGGGTTTGGAGCGGGCCTGCTCGACACTGTGGGCCACCAGCACCTTCTGGCCTCGCTCCAGCGGCTCCTGCAGGCCGAACTCGAAGGCCATCAGGTCTTCCGCCAGGGGCACGGTGCGGATCAGCTGGCTCAGCAGGCCGTCCTGGCGGACGCTGGCAGTGTCGCCGCTCTCCAGCAGGATGGACCAGCGCTGGGCCCCTGCGCGCGCTGCCGTCTGCAGCATGCGCGTCTCGAATCCTCGCTCGCGGCGGTCCGCGCCGATGGTGACGATGTGGTGCACGGTGTGGTGCCGCCACCACACCGAGGTTGCCAGGCCGTGCTCCTCGATCGCCTCACGCAGAAAGTCCTCGCGGCCGAAGACGCGGTCGAGCCCATGCTCGCGCACAGTGTGTGACAGGCTGGACGTGAGCCAGCCCGGCGGTGTTCCAAGGATCTCCTTCGGAGCCTCCACCACCGCCACCGAGCGGCCCCGGGTGGGGGCCGAGCGTCCCGAGGACCAGTAACTGAGCGTGACCAGTGAGACGGCCAGCTCGCGCTCGGCCAGCTGGTCCCTGATCCGCGACAGGGTCAGGCCGGAGTTCACCAGTGCCTCGCGCAGCCGTGCCGCGAAGTCCAGCGGATGGTCCATCGTCATCACTCCACGTCCCCTTGCCCGCACGCTCTTGGCATCCCTGCAGATGGACGGCAGGCCACACGGCATCCCGCCCCCAGGGACGGCGGGGTGTCTGGAAGGCGATTCTGGAAGGCGATGACGGGGCGGGCCTCACATCCGCGCAGCTGGACGGTGTGATTCAGCGTCGGCGCAGCAGCGCCAGGAACATCGCGTCGGTGCCGTGGCGGTGGGGCCACAACTGCACGAAGCGCGGGTCGGTGTGCGCGGCGGCACCGTCCACCTCGGGAAGCAGCGACGGCGCGTCGAGCACCTCGACGCGATCGTCGGCCACCTGGGTGACGATGGCACTGGTCTCGGCCTTGTGCGGGGAGCAGGTGACGTAGGCGACCACGCCGCCGGGGGCGGCCGCCTCGATCGCGGCATCCAGCAGCTGGGCCTGCAGGTCGTGCAGCTCATGCACCTCCTGGGGGCTGCGGCGCCAACGGGACTCGGGGCGGCGTCGCAGCGAGCCCAGCCCGGAGCAGGGCACGTCGGCCATCACGCGGGTGAAGCTGCCGGGCTCCCAGTCGCCAGCGGTGGCGTCGCCGACCACCACCTGCCACTGGTTGACCGGATAGGCCATCAGCGCCTTGCGCACCAGCTCGGCGCGGTGCTCGTGCAGTTCATTGGCCAGCAGGGTGGAGCCGTCCTGCTGGGCCAGGCCGGCCAGCAGTGCCGCCTTGCCGCCGGGTCCGGCGCACAGGTCGAGCCAGCGCCCCTGCTCGGCCTCGACGCGGGTCAGGGCGAGGGCCACCAGCTGCGAGCCCTCGTCCTGCACGCCGGCTCGACGCTGGCGGACCGCAGGGATGTCGGAGGGGTTGCCCTCGCGCACCACGCCGAAGGGTGAGTACGGGGTGGGGCGTCCGCCGTCGGCCAGCAGTTCGTCGCGCTCGGCCAGCCCGGGTCGCACCACCAGGCTGGGCACCGGGGCCACGTTGTCGGCCTGCAGTGCCGCCTCCAGCTCGTCGGCGGGCAGCACCGCAGCCCAGGCGTCGACGATCCAGCGTGGGTGGCCGGTGCGCAGCACCAGCGCGCCGAGTGTGCCCATGCCCTCGGTGAGCTCGTCGAGCCACTCGTCGAGGTCCTTGGCGGCCACCTTGCGGATGATGGCATTCACCACGCCGGTGGTGCGCTCCCCCAGCGCGACACCGGCCAGGTCCACCGAGGTGGAGACGGCGGCGTGGGTGGGGGTGCGCATGCCGAGCAGCTGGTGGGTGCCCAGGCGCAGCACGTCGACGATGGCGGGCTGCAGCGAGTCGAGGCTGCGCCCGGCGGCGGCCTCGATGATCCGGTCGTAGGTGCCCTCCCAGCGGCAGGTACCGTTGACCAGTTCGGTGCACAGGCCGGCCTCCTGCGGGGTCAGGTCGTGGGCGCGCTGCTGGTCGGCGAGCGCCAGGTTGGCGTAGGCGCCTGAGGAGTGGACGTCGCGCAGCGTGTCGAAGGCGGCCATCCGGGCCAAGTCGATGAAGCGCTCGGGCGGCAGGTCGCGACGGCCACGGAAGTCCTTGCGGGGACGCTGCTGGTTCATCGGTTCTCCTCGTGGTCGCGCTCGAATCCCTCGGGCAGGGCGTGCATGCCGCGCGCCCAGTCGGCGCCGGCCATCTGCTTCTTGCCGAAGGCCTGCACCTGCACCAGTTCCAGCACGCCGTCGCCGGTGCCGACGAGCAGCTGGCGCTTGGTGGCGTGCAGGGCGCCGGGGGACAGGGTTTCCTCCTGGAGGCCTTCGGGCAGGCTGGTGGCGGGGGTGGCAAGCAGCACCTTGAAGCGCTGGCCCTCCAGCATGGTCCAGGCGCCGGGGTTCGGGTTGGCGCCGCGGACGAGGGCGCCGATCCGCGCGGCGGGCTGCTGCCAGTCGATGCGGGTCTCGTCGACGGTGATCTTGGGGGCCAGGGTGATGCCCTCGTCTGGCTGCGGCGTCGGTGTGGCGCCCGCGGCGATGTCGGCGAGGGTCTGCACCAGCAGCTCGGCACCGCTGTGGGACAGGCGCTCCAGCAGGTCTGCGGAGGTGTCCAGCTCGCCGACTTCTTCGGTCAGGGTGCGGTAGACGGGCCCGGCGTCGAGTTCGGCGACGAGCTCGAAGACGCTGGCACCGGTGATGGTCTCGCCGGCCATGATGCTGCGCTGTACGGGGGCCGCACCGCGCCAGGCGGGCAGCAGCGAGAAGTGCAGGTTGAGCCAGCCATGGGTGGGGATGTCGAGCACCTTCTGGGGCACCAGCGCGCCATATGCCACCACCGGGCAGGCCTCGGGTGCCTTCTGCGTGAGCCAGGCGATGAAGTCCTCGTCGCGGGGGTGGGTGGGCTTGACCACCTCGAGGCCGAGCTCTTCGGCGCGCACTGCGACGGGTGAGGGCCGCAGCTTCTTGCCGCGTCCCGACGGCGCGTCGGGACGCGTCACCACGCCCACCACCTCGTGCCCGGCGGCCACGAGGGCATCCAGACTGGGGACTGCAGGGTCCGGGGTTCCGGCGAAGACGATTCTCACCGCTCCAACCTACCGGGCATCAGACGACCCCTCGCCGCACCGAGGGCAGTGATGGGCCGCGAGCACCTGCTCAATGCTCCAACCCGCCCAGCCACTGGCCTCCCCGCCCCCCCTTCTGCCCGCCTGCCCACCGAGGGCGGTGCCAGGGCTTGGGCAGTGGGGTCTGTCAGAGCTGGGCGGTTGCCAGGGCTTGGGCAGTGTCAGGTGACGCGTTGACGTGCAGGCGCGTCGGGGCGTCCGAGGTCGATGGTGCGCGACGGGGTGACGAGGTAGCGGTAGCCCAGCGGCGATTGCCACAGGAAGTGACCCGGGAGGGGTTGGTGCAGGGACCAGCCGCCGTGGGTCTTGGCCCGGTGCACCTTCCGAGTGAGCGGGCCAAGGTTGTCGGGCCTGGTCAGTGGCCGTGCCGGTGGTGCCGACGGCGGCGATGACGGCGCGCTGTTCGAGACCGCGTCTCCGCCGGGCGGACTGGCCGGGGTTCCGTACCCGTCGGGCGGGCCGGTTCTGGACCTGCCGACCAGCTCAGAGACCGTGCCCACGCCCGCCGACACGGACGGTGACCGGGTTGGAGCCATGGTTGGGCCCGTGGTGCTGGGCGGTGGCGTCCACGCGATGGTGTGGTCCAGGTCGAGACCGGCGGAGCGCCTGGTGGAGCCGGGGAAAACCTCATAGGGGTTGCGGTACTCGATCGCCTCGCGCATCGTCGGCGGGCACTCGTAGGAGTCCGACGGCACCTGGTGGTTGGCGTCAATGACGGGCCGGACGGTGATGCGATGGCCGGGGAGCAAATGGTCGAGCCACTCGGCCAGCAAGGGTTGGAGTTTCGCTGCCCTGGCCGGGCCGCTGCCGGCGACGAGCGTTTCGTCGCTGATGTGGACGACGAGGTCCGCCCGTGGTTCGAGAGCTGTGAGCTGCGCCGGTGTGAGGGCCGGAAGGTCGATCATCCGAGCGTCGTGCAGGATCTGGGCGAGTGGCGCCTCGCCGGGCTCGACCTGGGCAACCCTTTCACCGTCGCAGCTGGCGTCCTCTCGGGTGCCCTCGACTGGCTCAGGGTTAGGCGCCGCGGCCGAATCGCTCCTGCGATCCTTGGCCGCACAGTGGTCGATGGGCAGCTCGTCCAGGAGGTCAGCCTGCAACAGGTTCAAGGCACGAGCAGGCGAGGCCAGCAGGCCGAGGGCCTGGGCGCGACGGGCGTCACGGCCACCCGGGGCACCGCCGGCAGCCAGGACCTGTGAGACCTTCTCGACTGCAGCCTCCAGACGCAGGCCGTCGGGCGCGTCCAGGACGGCGTCGACGCCGGCCACCCCATCTACCATCTGCCCGATCCACACCCCACGTGAGTCCAGGGCCGACTGGCGTCGTTCCTCCGCCTCCTCGACGGGAAGGTGTGCAAGCACGAGCCCGTCGACGAGCTCCTGCACTCGCCTCAAGGTCATGCCGACGACCTGACGGGCCAGCTGCAGATCCACCAGACCAGCCGCGTGCGCGTCCAGGACACGAGTGGCGCTCGCCATCTGGCGTCCGTGCCAAACCGGAACCCGGCCCTCCAGGACCAGGCTCCAGACGCGCGGCAACCGGTGGCGAAGATCGAGGGCATCCGCGATGAGTGACTTCACCGTCACGTCCCGCAGGTCGAGCACTGCAGCCAGCTCCAAGGTGCAGAACTCGGCCACCTGCGGGGTGCCGTCACCACCGAAGCCCACCATCCGCTGCTGCCCGGGCAGCACGTGCATCGGCACGTCGACGTGTCCGTAGAGGTCCGCGAAATGTACGGCAAGGACCAGCTCCTCGACCTCCAAGGACCGCCGCCTGGCCTTGATCTGCTTGAAGGCCTCGACCGTGGAGACGGCATCGTGCGGCAGGTCGTTCGTGACCGTCAGCGTCATGACCTGCCCCCTCCCCGAGTGACTGATTCGATACTTCATTCTATCGAACATGTGATCGAAAACAAGTGTTTGGGGAAACCTTCGGCGTGCGATCCGAATGGCAAGCGCGCTCACGCAGGTACTGCAGGAAGAGCTGGTGAACGGAACCGCCCCGCCGTCCGCCCTTTCATCGCGCGACAGCTGCGTGAGCATCCTCAACAAAGGCTTCGGCTGGTGGCCGGAGCCGCGGTGGGATGGCCCGATGCTGGAGCTGCCGGGGCGGCGCCACCTGGTCTTCTCTGGGCCACCGGGAGACCTGCGTCAGTGGCCCGGATGCGATGAGCTTGGCAGTTCAGGGCAGTCGGCGTCTCTGATGTGGCCCTCAGATCGCAGCTGGGTTCTTGCCACGGAGATCGATTGGGACTTCACCCTGCTCGCATCCTCTGCGCGCGTGCGTTCATGGCCGAGTTCGCCAAGTTCACCGCCGAAGATCAGTGCACTGAGGGGTCGCTGAGGCACTGACGGTGGCCCGGCTTCCTGGGCTCCAGCAGCGGGGAGCCCGCCATGTGTGCTTCTTCGCCAACACCCGCAACCGGGCTTCGCTCGCCCTCCACGCACGGATCGGATTCCGCGAGATCACCCGCGACTTCACGATCCCCACAGTGAGCTTCGCCGGTGGTGAAGGAGTGCTGGCCCAGTGGGATGCCGCATGTCGTGCGTGACACCTTCCGTACCTCCAAGACCACGGCGGCAGCCCCCTTCATGCTGCGATACCGAAGATCCCCAAGGACGAGGAGGCCCAAAGATGAGCCCGTTCAACCGCTCCGCCAGCCTGGTGCTGTCCGTCATCGGTCTGCTCGCCTGTTGGCGTCTGGCCTTCCACTGGTTCCCGGAAGAGCTTGACCGCGCCGGTTGGACCCCGACGGCCGTCACCCAACTTGTCGGTCTGGTCGTTCTTGCCGCACTCATGGTCGTCGGTCCCATCCGACGAGCCCTGCGGCGCACAGCTGCCGCCTGACCGGAAGGGCCACACCCTCCAGCCAGGCTCGAGGTCCTCGTCAGCGCGTGAAGGCTGCCCGCAGGTCCCGTCCGGTGTGACGCCAGGACTCGACCGAGCTCACCACGTCGACCCAGGTCACGCCAGCCCTCAGCAGGACGAGCCAGGTGAGCCCGGCGCACAGCGACCACCACACCGGCCCGTTCTCCATGAAGTGGTCGGTGGACAGGTTCGCCAGCCGGAAACGCTTGCGACTGACCGGCCACAGCCACGGGCAGCCCTGACGGGTCAACGCGTCGGTGGGGACGATGGCGTGCGAGAAGGCACCGACGCCGACACCCCAGGTCAGGGCCTGCCACGGGAAGGTCGCGGTACGCCCCGAGTCGATCAGCCAGACGACCCCCGCGAGACACATCAGCGTGTGGGCCACGGCGCTGGACTTGCGGAAGCGAATGTGCAGCGCCGCCGATCCGATGGCCAGCACGAAGGCGGCCCAGAGCGTCGCCGGCCAGCCACCCAGGCCCACGAGCCACCAGCTCAACGCTGTGAACACCACCACCCCGAGGATGCTGTGGGTGCCGTTGCGGTGGCCACCCGAGATCGCGGCGACGACGACCGTGACGGCCTTGCTCACCGGGCCCAGGCTGCGCGCGACGGTGGCGTGGCGGTGGTCGAGGTCGGGCAGCATCGCTCCCCCGGCCGCGCCCACCACCGCCAGGCAGGTGCCCGTGGTGGTGTCGGGCATGCCCAAGGGTGTGAACAGGGGTTGCAGTGCCAAGGTCATGACGACCCCGGCCAGGGCGTGGGTGCGACCCATCATGCGGGTGGGATCCCTTCAAGGGCAGGCGAACAGAAGCGGCGAACCTATCGCACAGGTGTTCGATCGGCCAAGTCCACAGCTCTGGCCGGGATCAGGCCAGACGCGACGGGTCCACCCGGACCCGCAGCGCACCGGCAGACTTCTTGGCCGAGCGCACCCCCAGCGCCGCCCGGGCCGCCCGGACCAGCTCCCGGCCACTGGCCAGCGGCGTGCGCAGCGTCAGCCGGTCCAGCGGCTCCTCGCTGGCAGCCGACGGCGGCAGGGGCACCGGGCCCAGCACGTCGACCACCTCGGGCAGCTCCGCCACCTGCACGAAGTCACGCAGCGCCTCGGAGCTGCCCTCCACGGTGAGGAACTTCACGGCCGGCGGCAGCCGCGCCTCACGCCGGTCGGCGAGCTCGCGGGCGGCAAAGCCCGCCGGGTCGACGCGCACCAGCGCCTGGATGGTGCGGTCCTCGCTCGGCCCGACGACGGCCACAGTCCCGCCCTGGTCGCCGCCGCGCACCAGGCCGAGCACGTTCAGCCAGCGCCGCAGTGCCTCCTCGCTGGCCCGCAGGTCGGGGCGCTGGAGCAACATCGTGGTGTCCAGCAGCACCGCCGCCGCATAGCCCAGCTCGGCCACCGGTTCGGCTCCGGGGGTGGCGACGACCAGAGCTGACTCGCCCGCCACCCTGGCGCGCACGTGGTCGCCCGAGGAGTCGACGACGGACACTCCGGGGAAGGAACGGCCCAGTTCCTCGGTGGTGCGCACCGACCCGACGACGGGGGCCCGTAGCCGGTCGTCGCCGCAGGTCTGGCAGCGCCAGCCCACCACCAGCCGACCACACCAGCCGCAGGAGAGCTGGCGTTGTCCGTCGCTCCGTCTACCCTGCACGGGCCCCTGGCAGTGGGGGCAGCGCACGGGGGTGCGGCAGGTCTGGCAGCTCAGTGTCACCAGGTAACCGCTGCGGGGCACCTGCACCAGCACCGGCCCCTGGGCCAGGCCCGCACGGATCGTCTGGAAGACCAGGTTCGGCAGGCGGATGCTCGCCGCCAGCGGGTCTCGTTCCAGGGCCTGGTCGCTGTCCCCGGCCACCCGCACCGCCGGTGCGGTACGTCGCGCCACCGCGGTCGGCATCTCGATTGGCGCCAACCAGCCGCGTTCCACCCACTGCTGTGCCTCGGCGCTGCGGCCCCGGGCGGCAAAGAGCAGTGCGGTGCGCTCCTGGGTGGCACGAATCGCGGCGACGTCGCGGACGTGGAAGTACGGTGCGCGCGGCTCGGACCACAGGTCGTCCCCGTCGTCCCACAGCGCCACCAGCCCCAGATCGTGCACCGGGGCGAAGGCCGCGGCCCGGGTGCCGATGACGACCCTCGCACTCCCCCGCGCCACGGCCAGGTAGTTGCGATAGCGGGCCGAGGGCCCCATCTCGGCATGCAGCAGCGCGATGGCACCGGCCCCCACCACGGGCACCAGCCGAGCCTGCAGCGCCTCCAGGTCCTTGACGTCTGGGACGAGCAGCAGCGCCCCCTTGCCGGCACGCAGCGCGGCGACGCAAGCCTGCACCAGTCCCTGGAAGGGGTCGACGGCCGCGCTCGGGGCCACCTGCCAGAAGGCGCGCACCGGCTCGCCGGCGGCAACCCGGTCGAGGAAGTCGGTGCCGTGCTCGTGCAGCGGCAGCGGGCCCTCGACGTCATCGGGCAGCGTCGGCTCCGGCCACGGCTTGGGGTTGGCCTTCTCTGTGGCGGCGTGACGCGGCGGCACGGCCAGACGCACCACGTCGCTGAAGGAGCCTGCGCAGTGGGCGGCGACGGCCCGCACCAGCTCCACCTGCTGGGGCAGCAGCACCGGCTCGGCGCTGACCACCTTCTCCAGGCGGGCCAGCTTCACCCCGGCATCACTGCTGGCGAGACGTTCGATGACGAAACCGTCGACCATCCGTCCGGCGAAACGCGCACGGATCCTCGTACCCGGCACCGCCTGGTCGGCCAGGGCCTCTGGCACCTCGTAGTCGAAGAAGCGGTCCAGGTGGGCCAAGGGCACGTCGAGTGCGCAGCGGGCCACCGGGAGATCAGTCACGTCCCCGATGGTAGGGGCTGCCACCGACAAGCCGGGCCATCCGCGGCACTAGGGTGTTCGCGTGATCCCCGACCAGGCCCTCGAGGCCACCTCCATGCGACGCCTGCTGGCCTATGTCGGAGCCTCCCTCATCGCAGGAGGCGCCACCGTCACCGATGCCGAGAACGAGGTGCGACGCCTCGGCACCCACCTGGGCCACCCGGACGTCCAGGTCTCCGCCCACCCCACCGCCCTCACGCTGTCCCTGGCTTCCGGTGAGCCCTCGACGGTGGAGCGCATCAGCAGCGGCCTGCGGCTCGACCAGTCGCTGACCGTCGGAGAGGTGCGCCGCGACCTGATGTCCGACCGGATCACCATCGCGCAGGCGGTCCTGGCGCTGGGTGACGCCCGACGCATCCCGCACCGCTACGGCCGGGCCGGCTTCTACGGCGGCCTGGTGCTGGTGAGCATGGGCATCTGCCTGATCATGCAACCGGTGGTCGCCAATGTGCTGCTGGCCGGGCTGTGTTCGTTGATGGTCAGCGCCCTGATGCGCGGCTCGACACGCCACGCCCTGCTCGGGGCGCTGCTGCCCACCGTCGCCGCCTTCGTCGTCTCGCTGGTGGTGCTGGGATCGGCCCGGATGGGGATCATCGACGGCCCGCTGCGCACCCTGATCTGCCCGATCGCCGTGCTGCTGCCCGGGGCGCTGTTGAGCACGGGCATCGCCGAGCTGGCCACTGGCTCGATGGTCTCGGGCACCGCCCGCTTCTTCCAGGGCATCGTGCAGCTGCTGCTGTTCTGCCTGGGCGTGCTCGCGGCCGGGCTGGTGGTGCAGATGCCCACCAGCACCCTGACCAATACCCGGCTGGACGGTCTGGGCTGGTGGGCCTATGTGGTGGGCCTGGCCTTCATCGCGCTGGGCATCACGTTGAGTGAGTCGGTGCCCTGGAACCTGTTCGGCTGGACCTCGCTGGTGCTGGTGGCCACCTTCCTCACCCAGACCACCGGCCAGTACTACGGCCACTCCCTGCCGGTGGGGGCCTTCTTCGGGGCGGTGGTCGCGAGCTTCCTGTCGACGCTGGTGGAGGCCACCCGCGCCAATGTGCCGCGCCTGATCACCTTCCTGCCCAGCTTCTGGCTGCTGGTGCCCGGCACGCTCGGCCTGATGGGGATCACAACGGTCGGCCTGGGCACCGGCCAGGCGGCCGCCGTCTACGACGTCCTGGGCCTGGTCACGTCGATCGCGCTGGGTCTGCTGGTCGGCTCGGCGCTGGCCCTGCCCTACAAGCGGATCGCGCGACGGATGCACCACCTCGGGATGCTGCGTCGCTGAGCTGCCCAGACCCACGCTGGTTCGAACACAGGTGTGGGCGTGGAGTCCTCCAGACGGAGGAGTCCACGCCCACGATGCGTCAGGGCACCGGCGATGAGCCGGACGGGCTCAGCGCAGGGCGAGCTTCAGGGCGTCGACACGGTCGAGCTTCTCCCAGTTCATGCCGGGCAGCTGACGGCCGAAGTGGCCGTAGGCGGTGAAGTCGGAGTAGGTCACGTCGAGCAGTCCGAGGTCGCGCACGATCGCGGCGGGACGCAGGTCGAAGACCTCCAGCACGGCGTCGCGGATCTGGGCTTCACTGGCCTTGCCGGTGCCGAAGGTGTCGACGTAGAAGCCCACCGGGGCGGCCTTGCCGATCGCATAGGCCACCTGCACCTCGCAACGCTCGGCCAGGCCGGCCGCCACCACGTTCTTGGCCACCCAGCGCAGCGCGTACGCGGCCGAGCGGTCCACCTTCGACGGGTCCTTGCCGCTGAAGGCACCGCCTCCGTGACGGGCCATGCCGCCATAGGTGTCGACGATGATCTTGCGACCGGTCACGCCCGCATCACCCATCAGGCCACCGATGACGAACTTGCCGGTCGGGTTGATGAAGGTCTTCATGCCCTCGGTGCGCAGGTCATAGCCCTCCAGCACGGGGCCGATGACGTGGCGCTGCAGGTCGGGGGCGATGGTCCTGTCGATGCTGATGCCGTCGGCATGCTGGGTGGACACGACGATCGCGTCGACACCGACCGGCTTGCCGGCATCGTCGTACTCGATGGTCACCTGGGTCTTGCCGTCGGGGCGCAGGTAGTCCAGCACGCCCTGCTTGCGCACGGCTGTCAGCCGCTCGGACAGGCGATGGGCCAAGTCGATGGGCAGCGGCATGAGGCTCTCGGTCTCATTGCACGCGTAGCCGAACATCAGGCCCTGGTCGCCGGCGCCCTGCAGGTCGAGCGCATCGCCCGAACCCTCACGCTTCTCGAAGGCATGGTCGACGCCCTGGGCGATGTCGGGGCTCTGCGAGCCGATGGCGACGCTGACGCCGCAGGAGCGGCCGTCGAAGCCCTTGTCGGAGGAGTCATAGCCGATGTCAAGGACGGTCTTGCGGGCCAGGCCGGAGATGTCGGCATAGGCCTCGGTGGTGACCTCGCCGGCCACCACCACCAGTCCGGTGGTGACGAGGGTCTCGACCGCGACGCGGGCGCCCTTGTCCTGGGCCAGCATGGCGTCGAGGACGGCATCGCTGATCGCGTCGGCCACCTTGTCGGGATGGCCTTCGGTGACCGATTCCGAGGTGAAGAGCCTGCTCATGGGATTCTCCATTCTGTCCGGGCGACAAGCCCGGCGCGTGACGTGTGATGCGTCGGGCCACATGCCCGACCACGGCCCCCTGGCGTGCGGGGCACCTCCACCCTAACGCGAGGTCCTGACAGGACGACCTGACAGTCCAGGCCCGGCTCAGTCGCGCGCGGCCAGGCTTCGCCGGATGGCCTCGACGATGACGGCGGCGGCCTCGGCCTTGGTCCCTTCGGCCTGCGCCACCGCACCCGCGGAGTCGATCACGACCACACGGGTGCTCGGCAGGCCGAAGACCTTGCCTCCCGAGACATCGTTGAGCACCAGCAGGTCGCACCCCTTGCGGGCCAGCTTGTGACGGCCCAGCTCCAGCAGTTCTTCAGCCTCCGGGGCGGTCTCGGCGGCGAAACCGACGATCACCTGGCCCTTGCGTGTGGCGTCCTCGGTCCTGGTCGTGACCAGCGAGCGCAACACGTCGGTCGTCTGCACCAGGTGCAGCTCGGGGGCGCCGTCGCCGTCCTTCTTGATCTTACCCTCGCTGACGCTGGCCGGCGTGAAGTCGGCCGGTGCGGCAGCCATCACCACGGCATCGGCGTCGGCGGCGGCGCGCTGCATCGCCGCGTGCAGGTCCTCGGTGGAAACGACGCGGGTGACGGTGACGCCAGAGGGAGGCTCGGCCTGCATGTTGGCTGCGACCAGCTCCACCTCGGCGCCACGCAGGCTGGCCTCGCGGGCGATGGCCACGCCCATCAGGCCGCTGGAGGAGTTGCCGAGGAAGCGCACCGGGTCGAGGGCCTCGTGGGTGCCACCGGCCGAGACGACGACACGTCGCCCGGCAAGGTCCTGGGCTGCGATGCGGGCGGTGGCCTCGTGGCCTCCTGCCAACAGTTGCAGGCAGATCGCGGCGATCTCGGCGGGCTCCGGGAGCCGTCCGGGCCCCGTGTCGGCGCCGGTGAGTCGTCCGGCGGCGGGGTCCTTCACCACAACGCCACGGCGACGCAGGGTGGCGACATTCTCGACGGTCGCCGGATGCTGCCACATCTCGGTGTGCATCGCGGGGAACATTGCGACGGGCCCGTGCGCGGTCAGCAACACATTGGTGAGCAGGTCATCGGCCCGGCCGGTCGCGGCACGCGAGAGCAGGTCCGCGGTGGCGGGGACGACGGCCACCAGGTCGGCGGTCTGACCCAGCCGCACGTGCGGGACCTCGGTGATGTCGCTCCACACGTCGGTGTTCACACGCTTGCCACTGAGCGCCTCCCAGGCGGCGGCGCCGACGAATTTCAGTGCATTCGCGGTGGGCACGACGGTGACGTCACAGCCGGCCTCGCGCAGGCGCCGCACGACCTCGCAGGCCTTGTACGCAGCGATGCCACCGGCCACCCCGAGGACGACCCGGGGGGCGGTGGCACCGCTGGCGTCGGACGTGGTGTCAGACATGGTCGTGGCCGATCCGTCAGGCGGGATCGATCTCGCCGAAGGGGTCGCCAATCAGGGCGAAGTCGGGATCGACCTCGGCCTCTGCCTCGGCGCGAGCAGCAGCCTCCGCCTCGGGATCGATCTCCTTGCACTCCAGCACGTCGGCCTGGATCTCGCGCATGGCGATGGACAGCGGCTTCTCCTGCACGCCGGTCTCCACCAGGGGGCCGACGTTCTCGAGCAGGCCCTCGCCGAGCTGCGAGTAGTAGGCATTGATCTGACGGGCGCGCTTGGCCGCGAAGAGCACCAGGCGGTACTTCGAGTCGACCTTGTCGAGCAGTTCGTCGACAGGCGGGTTGGTGACGCCCTCGGGGATGTTTGTGGTCAAGGTGAGCCTTCGTTCTTGTCCGGGTGTGTGACGGCAGTGGCCGCCGAGCGTGACCTGAGGTCACAAGCCCAGCAAGCCTACCAAATCTTCCACCGTTTGATCGATCTCACGGTTCACCACGACGTGGTCAAACTCGTTCATCCGCGCCAGTTCCTCCTTGGCGGTGACCAGGCGGCGCTCCTGCTGCTCGGGCGTCTCGGTCCCCCGGCCCACGAGGCGGCGCACCAGTTCGTCCCAGCTGGGCGGTTCCAGGAAGATGTGCTGGGCATCGGGATAGCTCTGCCGCACCTGGCGGGCGCCCTGCAGGTCGATCTCCAGGACGACGGCCTCGCCCCGGGCCACAGCCTCGTCGACCGGGCGGCGCAGCGTGCCGTAGCGGTGTCGGCCGTGCACCACGGCCCACTCCAGCAGCCCCCGGTTGGCGACCAGTTCGTCGAAGGCCTCTTCGGTGAGGAAGTGGTAGTGGACCCCGTCGATCTCCCCCGGGCGAGGAGGACGCGTGGTCGCCGAGGTGGAGACGTAGACACCGGGATGCAGCTGCTTGAGGCGCGCCACCACGGTGCCCTTGCCGACAGCGGTCGGGCCGCTGATGACGCTCACCCTGGGGGCTCGGACCCCCAGGGTGGACTCCGTGCGCTGCGTCACTCGAACTCGGCCTTGAGACCCGCCACCTGGTGGCGGCCCAGCCCGCGCACGCGGCGGTTGCTGGCGATCTCGAGTCGTTCCATGATCTCGCCGGCGCGCTTGTCGCCGACGCGCGGCAGTGCCTTGAGCAGGTCGACGACCTTCACGTGGGCCAGCACGTCGTCCTGGGCTGCGATGTCCAGGGCCTGTCCCAGGGTGAGGGTGCCGCTGCGCACCTTCTCCTTGAGGTCGGCACGGGCACGACGGGCCTGGGTGGCTGCCTCGCGCGCCGCCTGGAGCTGTTCGGGTGAGAGTGTGGGAATCGCCATCACGGGCCTCCAATCCTTGGTGCCGGGCACCCCGTTGCCTGGTCAATCCCCAAAATAGCGTGAGAAAGGGCTAGCCGCAGCCCCTTTCGACAGTCGAACGCTACTTTTTCACTCTCCCGTCCACGCAGCAGGCCTCAGCCGAGCAGCCGGTGCAGCTCGGCGCGCAGTCCCTGGTGCTCCGGCCCACCACGCATCACCTGGCGGCTGGCCGACGGGAGCAGCCGATCGGTGGCCTGTCCGAAGATCTCGCGCAGGCCCTCGATGGTGCCGCCCTGGGCCCCGATGCCGGGCACCAGCACCGAGCCGTTGAAGCAGCTCACGTCACAGCCGGGATCGGCGTGGGTGCCACCCACCACCAGGCCGATGGCGTACTGGCCCGACCGCTCGTTCTCGGCGGCGGCCGCGTCGACGATCGACTGCGAGACGCTGCCCCCGGCCGAAGTGGTGGACAACTGCACGTCACCACCCTCGGGATTGCTGGTGCGGGCCAGCACGTAGAGGCCACGTCCCGTCTCGTGGGCCAGGTCCATCGCGGGTCGCAGCGACTCGAAGCCCAGGTAGGGCGCCAGCGTGATGGCATCGGCCCGCAGCGGGGCGTCCTCGGCCAGATAGGCGCGGGCATAGCCGGCCATGGTCGAGCCGATGTCGCCGCGCTTGACGTCGAGGATGCTCAGGGCGCCAGCCTGCCGGATGTCGTCCAGGACCCTTTCCAGCACGGCGATGCCGGCCGAGCCGTGCACCTCGTAGAAGGCAGACTGCGGCTTGAAGACGGTCACTTCGGCACCCAGGGCCTCCACCATGGCGCGGGCACAGGTCTCGAGGCCCTTGACGTCGTCGACCAACCCCCACGCCTCGAGGATCTGCGGGTGCGGGTCGATGCCGATGCACAGTGCCCCGCGCTCGGCGGTGATGGCCTGCAGGCGCTCGAAGTAGTTCATGTCTGCCTCTCCGGGGCTCAGCCGAGCCGGTTGATGCCGCGCACCAGGGCGGGGCCGTGGTAGATGAACCCGGTGTAGAGCTGCACCAGGCTGGCGCCGGCGTCGAACATGGCCTGCGCGTCGGCGGGCGTCATGATGCCGCCAACCCCCATCACCGGCAGGTCGGTGGTCTCGGCGATGTGGCGCACCATCTCTCGGGAGCGCACGGTCAGCGGGGCTCCCGACAGCCCCCCGGCCTCGGTGGCCAGGCTGCGGTCCTGACCCACCAGTCCGTCGCGCGCCAGGGTGGTGTTGGTGGCGATCATGCCGCGCACCCCGGCCTCCACGCAGGTGGCGAGCACCTCGTCGAGGGCCTCAGTGGTGAGGTCGGGTGCCACCTTGACGAAGACCGGCACCTGGTCGGACGGGTCGAGCTCGCGGGTCTCGGCGACCAGTGCGGTGACCAGTTCGCGCAGTGCCTCGCCGTCCTGCAGGCTGCGAAGGCCCGGGGTGTTGGGGCTGGAGATGTTGATCGCGACGTAGTCGGCCTTGTCCGCGAGCAGGCGCAGGCTGGTGAGGTAGTCCTCGACCGCATCCTCCAGCGGGGTCACCTTGGTCTTTCCCAAGCTGATGCCGAGCGGGATGCCCAGGGCCCGGTTGCCGCGGCGCACGCCCCATCCGTCCAGGCGCTCGGCCAAGGCCGTGGCGCCCTCGTTGTTGAAGCCCATCCGGTTGACGATCCCGCGGGACTCGCGGGCGCGGAAGACGCGCGGCTTGGGGTTGCCCGGCTGACCGAAGGCGGTGACGGTGCCCAACTCGGCGAAGCCGAAGCCGAGGCCGGCCCAGGCACGGGCGGCGACGCCGTTCTTGTCCAGGCCAGCCGCGACGCCGACCCGTCCGGGGAAGTCGATCCCGGCCACCAGGGTGCTGGAGCGACGGGCCATGGCAGCCGTGCCCAGGCCGAGGACTGGCTGCGGCACGTGGCCGACCAGTCCGAGGGCCTGGATCATGTCCTCGTGGATCTTCTCGGCGTCCCCGCCGCGGGCGCGGAAGAGCGCGGGGCGCACCAGGTGCTGGTAACCAGCGAGCAGGCCCCGGGTCAGGGCCTCGGAGCCGGTCACTTGCCTGCCTCCAGGGCGGCCTCGACTTCGGCGGCCCATTCCTGCAACGAGCGCACGGCGATCTCGGAACGGCCCTCGTGCTGCTGCTGCATCACCTCGACGGCCTGGACGCAGGCTGCGAAGCCCTGGGCCGTGGTGATGCACACGGCGCCGTTGACCACGGCGGAGGCGCGGATCTCGTAGCCGTCGGCGCGCTCGGTGCCGGTGGGCTTGCCGGGTGTGTTGAACAGCGCGTGCACCTCGCCGCTGCGGATCAGGTCCACGATGGTGGGCTCGCCATTGGGGCCGCGTCCCTCGGAGAGCTTGCGCACGACCGTGGTCTCGACCCCCTGGCGGTTGAGCACCGTGGCGGTGCCGCCGGTGGCCAGGATCGTGAAGCCCATGTCGTGCAGCTTCTTGACCGGGAAGATCGAGTGCCGCTTGTCCTTGTTGGCCATGGAGACGAAGAAGGAGCCCGAGGTGGGCAGGTGGTGCCCGGCCGCGGCCAGTCCCTTGGCGAAGGACTCGCCGAAGGTGCCTGACAGGCCCATCACCTCGCCGGTGGAGCGCATCTCCGGGCCGAGGATGGTGTCGACATTGTGGCCGTCCGGGGTGCGGAAACGGTTGAAGGGCAGCACGGCCTCCTTGACGGCCATGGGGACGCCCGGCCAGGTGTGGGAGCCGTCCACCGTCTTGCGCAGGACGCCCTGCACGCGCAGTTCCGCGATGGTGGAGCCCATCATGATCATGGTCGCCGCCTTCGCCAGTTCCGTGGCGGTGGCCTTGGAGACGAAGGGGACGGTGCGGCTGGCCCGCGGATTGGCCTCCAGGACGTAGAGCACGTCCCCGGCCAAGGCGAACTGGATGTTGAGCAGGCCGCGCACGCCCACGCCGCGGGCGATGGCCTCGGTGGAGGTGCGGATCTGGTCGATGACCTCGCTGCCGAGCGTGATCGGCGGCAGGGCGCAGGCGGAGTCACCGGAGTGCACCCCGGCCTCCTCGATGTGCTCCATGACGCCGCCCAGGTAGAGCTCGGTCCCGTCGTAGAGGGCGTCGACGTCGATCTCCACCGCATCGAGCAGGAAGCGGTCCACCAGCACCGGGCTGGTGGCGCTGATCAGCGTGGAGCTGGCGATGTAGCGCTGCAGGCTGGTCTCGTCATAGACGGTCTCCATGCCGCGCCCGCCCAGCACATAGGAGGGGCGCACCAGCACCGGGTAGCCGATCTCCTCGGCGATGACCCGGGCCTGGTCGAAGCTGACGGCCATGCCGTGGGCGGGGGCGCGCAGGCCGGCATCGTGCAGCACTGCCTCGAAGGCGCCGCGCTCCTCGGCCAGGTGGATGGCCTCCGGGCTGGTGCCGACGATCGGCACCCCGGCGTCCTTGAGCTGCTGGGCGAGCTTGAGCGGGGTCTGCCCGCCCAGCTGCACGATGACGCCCACGACCGGACCGGCCTGGCACTCGGCGTGGTAGATCTCCAGCACGTCCTCGAGCGTGAGCGGTTCGAAGTAGAGCCGGTCGGAGGTGTCGTAGTCGGTGGAGACGGTCTCGGGATTGCAGTTGACCATGATCGACTCGTAGCCGGCGGCACTCAGCGCCATGGCGGCGTGCACGCAGGAGTAGTCGAACTCGATGCCCTGGCCGATGCGGTTCGGGCCGGAGCCGAGGATCAGCACCGCCTCCTTGGTGCGGGGCGCGATCTCGGTCTCCTCGTCATAGGACGAGTAGTGGTAGGGCGTTCGGGCGGCGAACTCGGCCGCACAGGTGTCGACGGTCTTGTAGACGGGGCGGATGCCCAGCGCCCAGCGCACGCCGCGCACCACGTCGGTGCCCATGTGGCGGGCCGACGCGATCTGGGCGTCGGAGAAGCCGTGGCGCTTGGCCAGGCGCAGCACGTCGGCGGTCAGCTCGGGGGCCTCGGCCACCTGGCGGGCGACCTCGACCAGCAACACGAGCTGGTCGACGAACCACGGGTCGATGCCGGTGATCTGGTGGACCTCCTCGGCGGTGGCACCGGCCATCAGGGCCTGGAAGACCTCGCCGGTGCGGCCGTCGTGGGGGCGCGCGATCAGCTCCAGCAGCTCCTCCTTGGAGCGCTCGGGCATGGTCAGCAGGAAGGGCGCCTTGGAGTCCTCCAGCGAGCGCAGCGCCTTGCCCAGCGCTTCGGTGAAGTTGCGGCCGATGGCCATCGCCTCGCCGACGCTCTTCATGTGGGTGGTGAGGGTGTCGTCGGCGCTGGGGAACTTCTCGAAGGCGAAGCGGGGCACCTTCACCACCACGTAGTCGAGGCTGGGCTCGAAACTCGCCGGCGTCTGCTCGGTGATGTCGTTGTCGATCTCGTCGAGGGTGTAGCCGACGGCGACCTTGGCGGCGATCTTGGCGATCGGGAAGCCGGTGGCCTTGGAGGCCAGGGCCGAGGAGCGCGAGACGCGCGGGTTCATCTCGATGACGACCATGCGGCCATTGGTCGGGTTGATGGCGAACTGGATGTTGCAGCCGCCCGTGTCGACGCCCACCTTGCGGATGACCTCGATCGAGACATCGCGCATGAACTGGTACTCGCGATCGGTCAGCGTCATGGCGGGGGCGACGGTGATCGAGTCGCCGGTGTGCACGCCCACCGGGTCGAAGTTCTCGATGGAGCAGACGATCACGACATTGTCGGCCTTGTCGCGCATCACCTCCAGCTCGTACTCCTTCCAGCCGAGGATGGACTCCTCGATGAGCACCTCCGTGGTGGGGCTCAGGTCGAGCCCGGTGCCGGCGATGCGGCGCAGCTCGTCCTCGTCGTGGGCGAAGCCGGAGCCGGCGCCACCCATGGTGAAGGAGGGACGCACCACGACCGGGTATCCGAGCTTGTCAGCGGCGGCCAGTACCTCGTCCATGGTGTGGCAGATCTCGGAACGTGCCACCTCGGCCACTCCCCCGCTCACCTCGAGCGAGGTGACGATGTCGTTGAACTTCTGGCGGTCCTCGCCGCGCTGGATCGCGTCGAAGCTGGCGCCGATCATCTCGACGCCGTACTTGTCCAGCACGCCGTTCTCGTGCAGCGCGACGGCGGCGTTGAGTGCGGTCTGCCCGCCCAGGGTCGGCAGGATCGCGTCGGGGCGCTCCTTGGCGATCACCTTCTCGACGTACTCGGGGGTGATGGGCTCCACATAGGTGGCATCGGCGAACTCGGGGTCGGTCATGATCGTGGCCGGGTTCGAGTTCACCAGGATCACCCGGTAGCCCTCCTCGCGCAGCACGCGGCAGGCCTGGGTTCCGGAGTAGTCGAACTCGGCCGCCTGGCCGATGACGATGGGACCGGACCCGATCACCAGGATCGAGGAGATGTCAGTGCGCTTCGGCATGTGGTCAGTTCTCCTGGTTCTTGTTGCTGCTCATGATCTGCACGAAGCGGTCGAAGAGGTAGTCGGCGTCGTGGGGGCCGGCGGCGGCTTCGGGGTGGTACTGGACGCTGAAGGCGACCAGTGGCCCCTCGGCGCCATCGCGGCGCAGTTCGAGGCCCTCGACGACATCGTCGTTGAGGCAGACGTGGCTGACGGTGGCACTGCCGAAGTCGGTGCTGGTGGCGCCGTCCTTCGGGGCGTCGACCGCGAAGCCGTGGTTGTGGGCGGTGATCTCCACCTTGCCGGTGGTGCGATCCATCACCGGCTGGTTGATTCCGCGGTGGCCGTACTTGAGCTTGTAGGTGCCGAAGCCCAGTGCACGGCCGAAGATCTGGTTGCCGAAGCAGATGCCGAAGTAGGGCAGCCGGGCAGCCAGCACCTCGCGCAATAGGGCGGTGGCGTGTTCGGCGGTGGCCGGGTCTCCGGGGCCGTTGGAGAAGAAGACGCCATTGGGCTGGATTGCCTGGATGTCGGCCAGGGTGCTCGTGGCGGGCATCACGTGCACCTCGATGCCGCGCTCGGCCATCCGTCGCGGGGTGTTCGACTTGATGCCCAGGTCGAGGGCGGCGACGGTGAAGCGCTTCTCGCCCTTGGCGGGCACCACGACGGTCTCGCGGGTGGTGACGTCGCCGACCAGGTCGGCGCCACTCATCTCGGGCTGGTCGAGCACCTGCTGACGCAGGGCCTCGGCGTCGAGCACCTCGGTGCTGATCGCCACGCGCATCGCGCCCCGCTCACGCAGGTGGCGGGTCAGGGCACGGGTGTCGATCTCGCTGATGCCGACGATGCCCTGCTTCACCAGTTCCTCATCGAGGCTGCGGCTGCTGCGCCAGTTGGAGGCCAACCGGGCGGGGTCGCGGGCCACATAGCCGGCCACCCAGATCTGCTCGGACTCGTCGTCCTCGTCATTCCAGCCGGTGTTGCCCACGTGCGGGGCGGTGGCGACGACCACCTGGCGGTGGTAACTCGGATCGGTGAGCGTCTCCTGGTAGCCACTCATCCCCGTGGAGAAGACCGCTTCACCAAAGGTGGTACCGGTGGCTCCGAAGGAAGTGCCGCGGAAACTGCGGCCATCCTCAAGAACCAGGATCGCCGGAACCGACGAATGGGAGCCGAACTGGGACGAGGTCATGGCCATCCTCCCCTGCCCGAGCCGGGCAAGGCCTAGCGGGTGAGTGGATCGGAGGAACACTATCAGCTCAGTACCGCCGCCCCCACCGCGTGAGCGTGCGCGGACGGGCTGGCTGCCCCGGACCACCGGTGCCCGCCAGGAATGGTTCGCGACGGGCACTGGTGGAGCGTGCTGGAAGGCGTCAGTGCTTGGTGCGCACCACCTGGGCCAGCAGCCCGTTGACGAAGCTCGCGGAGTCGTCGGTGGAGAACTCCGTGGCCAGGGCGACTGCCTCGGCGATGACCGCCTCGTCGGCGGTCTCGGAGTGGTCGATCTCCCACACGGCGATACGGCACAGGTTGCGGTCGACGCGGGGCATGCGCTCCATCGTCCACTCGGCGCTGCAGGCCTCGGCGATGCGCTGGTCCACCTCACCCATGTGCTCGTCGATGCCACGCACGATCTCCCGCGCGAACTCCCGCACCGCGGGATTGCCCACGACGATGTGCTCGTCGAGTGTCACCAGCAGGTCGCGGTCACGCAGCTCGGCCTCGAACAAGATGTCGAGGGCCTGTTTGCGTGCCTTGGTGCGGCTGCTGTGGCGCGGGTCGGGCACCACGGGAACGGGCTCGCGGCTGATCTTGAGCAGGTCGGGGCGCCCGGGCACGGGCTCCCCGACCAACTCCTCGTCCCTGGAGACTGGACTCATCAGTTGGACACGCGCGAGAGGTACTCGCCGGTGCGGGTGTCGACCTTGATCTTCTCGCCGGTGGTGATGAACAGCGGGACGTTGACCTGCTTGCCGGTCTCCAGGGTGGCGGGCTTGGTGCCACCGGTGGAGCGGTCACCCTGCAGGCCGGGCTCGGTGTAGGTGACCTCGAGCTCGACGCTGGCGGGCATGTCGATGTAGAGCGGGTTCTCCTCGTGGATGGCGACGGTCGCGACCGTGTTCTCCAGCAGGTAGTCCGCCGCCTCACCGACGACGGCAGCCGGGATGGTCATCTGCTCGTAGGAGGTGTTGTCCATGAAGACGAAGTCGTCGCCGTCCTTGTACAGGTACTGCATGTCACGACGGTCGACGGTGGCGGTGTCCACCTTGGTGTCGGAATTGAAGGTCTTGTCGACGACCTTGCCGCTCAGGACGTGCTTCAGCTTCGACCGCACGACGGTGTTGCCCTTGCCGGGCTTGTGGTGCTGGAACCAGGTGACCTGCCAGAGCTGGCCGTCCAGGTCGAGCACCATGCCATTCTTCAGATCATTGGTGGAGACCACGTACTTGCCTTTCGAAAGACCTCTGCCGAACTTCGGCAGGTCAGTCTAACCCACCCGGTCCCATCCCTGCCGCGGATGACGCACGGACCTGGGCGATGCGCGTGGAGATGGAGATCAGCGACGCGCACTCCACCCAGCTGGCCAGGGGGGCGATCCGCCGGGCCCTGCCCCGTCGGGACTTCGCACGGTAGGGCACTGGTGCTTCGCCGACCACATGGGCCCGCCGACGTCACCGAGGGTGCAAGCATCGACGTTGGCCCGCACCCGCACATCGGCCTGCAGACCGTCACCTGGTTGCTCGACGGCCAGGTGCTCCACCGAGACAGCCTCGGCTCGGAGCAGGTGGTGCGTCCCGGACAGCTCAACCTGATGACCTCTGGCGATGGCGTCACCCATTCGGAGGAGGCCACCGGCCACTATCGCGGACGCCTGGAGGGCATCCGACTGTGGGTGGCGCTGCCCGAACGAACCCGTCGTGGTGGCGCCGCCTTCGAGCACCTCACCGAACTGCCCCGGCTCGACCTGCGCGCCGACGGCCGCCAGACCGGGGAGGCGACCGTCCTGGTGGTGCTGGGCGGCGAGGTGCGCATCGAAACCATCGAGCCGGCCCGTCTGGTTCTGATCGGCGGTACCCCCATGCCCGAGCCGATCTCGATGTGGTGGAACTTCGTCGCCCGCAACCGCCAGGAGATCGACGAGGCCTATCGTGCCTGGCGCGACCGCGAGCGGGAGGGCCGCTTCGGCCAGGTGGACTCGCCACTGCCGACGATCGAGGCCCCCGCTCCCCCGTGGTGGCGCGCCGGCGAGGCCTGAGCCCTTCCCCGTGCCGCGGGGCGCCGTGGGTCAGGCGCGACGCCCGGCGTCCGGCGGCACGATGTCCGTGGCCGGGTCCGGGACCTCCTGCTGGATGCGGTCCTCCAGGGACTCGCTGCTGCGGGGCTCGTCGAAGACGATCTCCTCGTCGACGGGCACGACGCCAGCGACGCGGTGCTCGACGACCTCGTCGTCACTGATGCTGGCGCTGGCGGCATCGGCGCCGTCGTCCACCAGGTCCTGGGTGCCCAGGTCCTGGGCGGTCACCTCGCCGTAGGGACGGTTGGCGTCGGCCATCTCGTCGAGGTGCTCCGGGTCCTCGGTGCCGTCGAGGTCACGGTCCAGGTCGTCGATCTGGCCGTTCTCGTCGTGCAGCTCGGTCGCATCATTGTCCTTGATAGCCATACCTCCAGCCTGCCAGCCAGGCGCGGCCGAACCGAAGTGCTTTCGCTTCGGGCGATGGGTCCAGCGAGTCCCTGGAAGGGAAGACGACCACGCAGACATCACGAGGGCCCCGGCAGCTGCCGTGGCCCTCGTCGGTTGTGGACGCGGGTGGACTCAAACCGAACACCTGGCATCGGTTCGAACGGCTAAGTTCCGCTTGGAATCAGGCGAGAGTCAGCGTCTGCGAAGAGCCGGGAGCTGCCGCTGACGACGAACCAGGGGTGGTCGCGAACCCTAAGAGACGAGCTAGAACACCCCTGACGGAGAGCCAAGTGGACGCTATCCGAACTGCCCGCGCGAACGGCGAGAGCGTGGTTTCGATCTGTCGGCGATTCGAAGTGCATCGGATGACGGTGTGGACGCACACCAAGGACCTCGTGGCTCAAACTCGACCAGCACGCGGAACCTCAGAAGCAGGCCTAGTCGACACTTCTATTCTCCGGCCGGAATTGACGCTTTGAACCGCGAACCCGGCGGGTAGGTAGCTAGTGACGCTTCGCGTTACCACGACCGGAGTCTGAAGAGCCGACCTTCAGTTCCTTCGTCGTGAAGCCTAAGCACAATCTCGTCCTCGGAGAAGACTGGCGTGCCGTCGACGTCAGGGGGCATGTCGGTATCCATAAGCGTGACGATTTGCTGTATCCCAAGATTTGAGTATTCTCGCATCACATCAACAAGGTTTGACTTCTTGCGCTTATCCAGCGACTCGAACACCCCATCGTGGAACACAAATGCGGGGAAGCCTTTACCGAGGTGCGCCCTAAGCACTGCCAGGTCGAACGCAATGCACAGAAGCTTCTTATATGTGTGGCCCCGTTGCGCGCTCGTGGCATTTCCTGATTCATCAAGAATCTCGGCTTCGAACTCCGGATGATACTGCTGATTCAGCGAAACCGTGAGCAGTGCATTCTGATCAAGCACCTCCTCAATTATCTCGTCAAAGAGCAGACGGATAGTCCTATAAACGCTGTCGGTACCTGGACTGTTCTTCTCCTCGAACTCCCTTTCCAAGGCAGACTCTAAGTGCGTCTTCTCTTCAACAGCATCGCGGATCTCGGATCGTAGCCTTTGGAGGGTCTGGAGGTGCTCGCGTTGCCGGGTCAGGGAGATGACGTCGGAACGTAGCTCGACTAGTTCATCTGAGGCTTCCTTGTACTTGCGCACAACGTCGGTGTCGCTCAAGAAAGACAGAGTCTCGGATCTGCTTTTGCCGAGTCGATTGAGCTCTGTCCCGACTTCCTTGAGCCGAGACTCAACTTCCGCTTTCTCCTCTAGCAGGTAGCCACGACGCTCTTCAGTAATCGCAGCATTGAAGGCGATCAACTGTTCGTAGTCACGCTTAATCTGCCCGTCGAACAACACGCCAGCTTCCTCGAAGAGACGCGCGGCACGCTCCGGGTCAAACGCCATCTCGCCATCATCCAGGGAAGACAGTATCTTCTTCCTGTTGTACATAAGCGTGTATCGTTCGGCGTTTAGATCGGCGATTTCCTGATCGATTTGGTCGACAAGATCCTTGGTCTTTGCCTTGTCTTGGTCCCGAAAGTCAAAACTGTCAAGCTTCACCTGCTGCTTCTCTGCCTGCTGTCGCTTGAGCAGCAAAAGCCCTTCGATTCGACCAAGATCCTCAATGGAACCCCCGAGTTCGGACTGAATCGTCTTCTCATCCGCGCGAAGGGTATCGATCCGCGCCTCTCGCTCGTAGAAGTCAGAGATTAGCTGAGCGTCAAAACCTAGGATGTGAGCCACGTATGGCTTCCAATCCGCATGCACTGACGCGAATCGCTTGAGTTGAAACACGTCGGAATAATCGTCCTGAGTGCGCAGGAAGTAACCGAGGCCCTTACGGAAGTCCCAAGGACGAACAGCGCCTAGATCTAGAAGGCCGTCCAGAATCGCTTTGGATCACTAC
>NZ_JBHWOO010000022.1:0-8337 GCF_043424415.1 Luteococcus sp.
CTCCATCGGAGCAACTTGACGATTCTGGCATGTCCACACCATCGAACACAAATTGGCCACCAAGTCCCTTCCGCCCCTGCCCTGGGAGTGGCAGGCTTGGCAGCCAGCCCCCAGAGACGACGGGCAAGGAGCCGACATGGACGTCGAAGTTGCGGAGGTCAGGGACTTCCTCGCCGAACACCACCCCTTTGGGGACCTCCCGCCCGAGCTGCTCTCCCAGCTCTCGGGCAGGCTCCAGGTGCGCTACCACCGCCGCGGCACTCCCCTGCTGCAGGTGGGGGTGGCCAACAACCACCTCTACATCCTGCGCTCCGGTGCCGTGGACGTGCGCGATGCCGAGGGCGAGCTGGTCGAGCGCTGCGAGCCCGGGGCCAGCTTCGGGAGTTCGTCGCTGTCCTCACAGGGGCCCTCGCGCTTCGACATCACCACCATCGAGGACAGCCTCGTGCTGGTGATGGACGCCCCGGTCTTCCGGCACCTGGTGGACCATGTCGACAGCTTCCGCGACTTCTTCGACCAACAGTCGGCCCGTCGTTTGAGCCGGGCGGTGGAGAGCCAGTCGACCGACGGCGAGGGTGCGACGAGCTGGCTGCGCCTGCGCGTCGAGCAGGTGGGCACCCCCGATCCCGTCAGCATCGATGCGGAGGCCAACATCCGCTCGGCCGCGCAGCTGATGACCGAACGGCGCATCTCCGCGCTGCTGGTGACCCAAGGAGGCCAGATGGCGGGCATCCTCACCGACCGGGACATCCGCTCCAAGGTGGTCGCCTCCGGGCTCGACACCAGTGCTCCGGTCTCGCAGGTGATGACCCGCTCCCCCGTCCAGGTGGAGCCCGGCACGACCGCCGTCGATGCCCTGGTGACCATGACGGCCCACGGCATCCACCACCTGCCGGTGGTCGACGGAAGCCGGGCCGTGCGCATGGTGACCGCGGGCGACCTGGTGCGACTGCAACAGACCAACCCCGTCTTCCTGGTCACCAGGATCATGAAGCAGGACGACGTGGAGGGGCTCTCGCGCACCAGTGTCCGCAGCCAGCAGCTCGCCGGTCAGTTGCTCGACCAGGGCGCCTCCGCCGAGGATGTCCACCGTCTGCTCACCTCGGTCGCCGATGCCGTCACCCGACGACTGGTGGACCTGGGCCGGGCGCGCCTGGGTCCGGAGCCGGGGCCGTGGGCGTGGCTGGCGCTGGGATCCCAAGGGCGGCGCGAGATCAGCGTCCACTCCGACCAGGACACGGCGATCGTCGTGGCCGATGGGGTCCTGGACCTGCCCGGGGCCCGGGACTGGTTCGATCAGATGGCCACCTGGGTCACGCAGGGCCTCGAACGGTGCGGACAGCCACTGTGTCCCGGTGACGTGATGGCCACCAACCCCCGGTGGAGGCTGGACCAGGAGGGATGGCTGCGCCAGTTCGAGCAGTGGACCGGCCAGCCCGATCCGGACAATGTCCTCAACAGCCAGATCTCCTTCGATGCCCGCACCGTGGTCGGGCCTGCGGAACTGTTCGAGACGGTACGGCGCCGCGCCCTGTCAGAGGCCTCCCAGTCCCCCCGCTTCCTCGGGCACCTGGCCGCCCAGGCGGTGGGGCGCCGCCCCCCGACGGGCTTCTTCCGGGGCCTGGTGCTGGCGGCGCGTGGCGAGCGCGACCACTTCGACGTCAAGGCCGAGGGTCTTCATGCCATCATCGAGACCGCGCGCGTCCATGCCCTGTCGCGCCGGGTCGAGGCAGTTGGCACTCTGGAGCGACTCGAGGCCTGCCAGCGGATGGGGATGGACAGCCTGCAGGAGCTGGCCGATGCCTTCCGCTTCCTCAGCCACGTCCGCCTGGTGCACCAGGCACGCCAGGTGGAGGCCGGCCATCCGACGGACAACATCGTCACCGTCGAGGAGCTGAGCCCCTCGGAGCGTCGCCACCTCAAGGACGTCTTCTCCGCCGTACGGGATGCCCAGCAGGCCCTCGAGTACGGCCACCAGACCCACCTGATGCGCTGAGGAGCCTGGCATGGGACTGTTCCGCCGCTCACCCGCCCGGCCGCCAGCAGGGCCGCTGGCCGAGTTCGCCGCCCACGCGCCGGACCCGCCCCAGCAGACCGCGGCCACGCTCCGGTTGCTGGCCGTCGACATCGAGACCACCGGCCTGGACCCGGCGAAGGACCACCTGCTCAGCATCGGCTTCGTCCCCGTCGACGGGGACAGCATCATCCTTGGAGGCGCCGGACAGGTCTTGGTGCGCCCGGAGGTGGCGGTTGGCCAAAGCGCAACCTTCCACCACCTGACCGATGACCAGCTGGCCGACGGCCGCTCCCTGGAGGTGGCCCTGACGCTGTTGCTGCGGGCCCTGCAGGGCCGCGTGATGCTGGCCCACCACGCCGGTATCGAGAGCGGCTTCCTGGCTGCAGCCTGCCGGCGCACCTGGGGCGCCGCCCCTGAGTTCGTGAGCGTCGACACCCTGCAACTGCAGTACCGGCTGTTGTGCCAAGGCTTCGACGACGAGCCGGCCCAGGGGGCCCTGCGGCTGCACGCTGCGCGCGACCAGTTCGGCCTGCCCCGCTACCGGGCCCACGACGCCCTCACCGACGCGCTGGCCTGCGCCGAGCTCTACCTCGCCCAGGTCGCCCAGCTGGGGTGGCAGACACCGCTCAAGAAACTACGCTGAGGGGGCGCTGCCACCCGACTGCTCAGAGGCTCTCGCGAAAGGCCCTGAGCCTGGCCAGTGAGGAGTCACGGCCCAGCAGCTCCATGGACTCGAACAGCGGCGGCGAGACATTCGAGCCGGTGATCCCGACGCGCACCGGGGCGAAGGCGAACTTGGGCTTGATGCCCATCTCGTCGACCAGCCGGGCGCGCAGGACGGCCTGGATGGCGTCGGACTCGAAGGCCTCCAGGCCCTCCAGGGCGGCGATGGACGCGTCCAGCACCTCGGCGGCGTCATCACGGAGCTTGCCGATGACCTCGACCGGAGCCTTGATGTCGCGGTCCTCGGCGAAGAGGAAGGCGAGCTTCGCACGGGCCTCCGAGAGCAGCACCAGCCGCTCCTGGATCAGCGGCGTGGCACCCACGAGCAGGCGACGGCCGGCCTCGTCGAGCGCGGGCAGCTCCTGCTCGGCCCAGAACTGCTCGATGCGCCCAGCCAGCTCCTCGGCGTCCATCCTGCGGATCCACGCACCGTTGAGCCAGTTCAGTTTGTCGAGGTCGAAGATCGGGCCGGACGCGTTGACCTTGTGCCAGTCGAAGGCGGCCACGAACTCGTCGAAGGTCTGCACCTCGACGTCCTTGACGCCCTCCGCCGCCTCATGGACCGGCGGGTAGCCCAGCAGCATCAGGAAGTTCAGCAGGGCCTCGGGCAGGTAGCCCTGCTCCCGGAACCAGGTCAGGCGCGCAGCAGGGTTCTTGCGCTTGCTGATCTTGGACTTGTCCGTGTTGCGCAGCAGGGGCATGTGGGCGAAGCGCGGAGCCTCGAGACCGAGCCACTTGTACAGCAGCAGGTGCTTCGGGGTGGAGCTGATCCACTCCTGCCCACGCACCACGTGGGTGATGCCCATCAGGTGGTCGTCGACCACCACGGCAAGGTGGTAGGTGGGGAAGCCGTCGGTCTTGAGGATGACCTGGTCGTCGGGGCGCGGCGCCCTGGTCGGTCCGGCCACCAGGTCGTCGAAGGTGAGTTCCACGTCGTCGGGCACCAGCATGCGCACCACCGGGGTCTCCTGGTAGCCGGGCAGCTTGGCCCGCTCCTCCTGGGTCAGGCCCAGGCACAGGCGGTCATAGCCGATCACCTCGCGCTTCTCGGCCTGCTGCTGCTCGCGCATCTGCTTGAGACGCTCGGGGCTGCACCAGCACTGGTAGGCGTGGCCGTCGGCGATCAGCTGGTCGACAAAGGGCTTGTAGGTCTCCAGGCGCTCCGACTGACGGTAGGGGCCGCGCTCGCCTCCCTGCTGCGGGCCCTCGTCGGGGGCCAGGCCGAGCCAGGCCAGCGTCTGGTAGATCTGCTCCTCGGAGCCCTCCACCAGACGCGCCTGGTCGGTGTCCTCGATGCGCAGCACGAAGGAGCCCCCGGTGCGCACGGCCCAGGTCTTGTCGAACAGGGCCATGTAGGCGGTGCCGACGTGGGGATCCCCGGTCGGTGAGGGCGCCACGCGCAGACGGGCGGGCTTCTCGGCAGGATTCTGGAGGGCGGCGGTGCCGCTGGAGCGCAGTTCAGACATGATGCCCCGAGCCTATCGTCCGGGGCTGGCCGCACGGCCACCCACGCACCGCCACGGGCGCGCTGCCCATGCTAGTTTCGTCGCCATGACCGCGCCTGCTCCCGTGCCCGCCAGCAATGACTTCATCCGCGATGCCGTACGTCGTGACAACGAGCAGGGAACCTATGGCGAACGGGTCCAGACCCGCTTCCCCCCGGAGCCCAATGGCTTCCTGCACATCGGCCATGCCAAGGCGATCGTGCAGAACTTCTCGGTGGCCGAGGAGTTCGGTGGCGTGTGCAACCTGCGCCTGGACGACACCAACCCGGGCACCGAGGAGGGCGAGTTCGTCGACTCCATCAAGGAGGACATCGCCTGGCTGGGATATGAACCCGGCATCACGGTGCACGCCTCGGACTACTTCGACCAGCTCTACAGCTGGGCCGAGTACCTGGTCGAGCAGGGACTGGCCTATGTCGACGACCAGGACGGCGAGACGATCAGTGCACAGAAGGGCGGCTTCGGGGTCCCCGGCACCAACTCGCCCTTCCGCGATCGCCCGGCTGCCGAGAGCCTCGACCTGCTGCGCAGGATGAAGGACGGCGAGTTCCCCGACGGCTCGCGCTGCCTGCGCGCCAAGATCGACATGGCCTCGGAGAACATGTGGCTGCGTGATCCGGTCATGTACCGCATCCGCCACGCCGAGCACCACAACACCGGCACCACCTGGTGCATCTACCCCACCTATGACTGGGCCCACGGCCAGTCCGATGCCATCGAGGGTGTCACGCACTCGCTGTGCAGCCTGGAGTTCGACTCCCACCGCCCGCTCTACGACTGGTTCCTGGAGCACCTGCCGCTGCCCAAGGACAAGCCGCGCCAGATCGAGTTCGCCCGCCTGGAGCTCACCCACGTCATCACCTCCAAGCGCCGACTGAAGAAGCTCGTCACCGACGCAGTGGTGGACGGCTGGGACGACGCCCGGATGCCGACGCTGCGGGGCATGCGCCGGCGTGGCTACCCCGCCGGCGCCATCCGCGCCTTCATGACCGCAATCGGCACCACCCGCAACAACTCGGTCAAGGCCATCGAGGAGTTCGAGTCCTTCGTGCGCCGCGAGCTCAACCAGACCGCCCAGCGCCGCATGGTGGTGCTGCGCCCGCTGAAGCTCACCATCACCAACTGGCCCACTGACGAGCAGGGCGAGCCGGTGGTGGACTGGTTCGAGGTGACCAACAATCCCGAGTGCCCCGAGGACGGGCTACGCAAGGTGCCCTTCTCGGGCAGCCTCTACATCGAGCAGGAGGACTTCGCCGAGGTCCCCCCGCCCAAGTACTTCCGCCTCACGATCGACCGTGAGGTGCGCCTGCGCGGCGCCTACTTCGTCAAGGCCCACGACGTGGTCAAGGACGAGGACGGCAACGTCGTCGAGGTACTGGCCACCTATGACCCCGCCACGCGCGGTGGCGACGCCCCCGACGGCCGCAAGGTGAAGTCCACGATGCACTGGGTCTCGGCCCCGCACGCCGTCGAGGCCAGCGCCGTGCTCTACGAGCGCCTGTTCACCGCCCCCAACCCGGGCGCAGCCACCGGGGAACCGCTCGACGACCTCAACCCCGCCTCGCGGGAGGTGCTCACCGGCTGCAAGGCAGAGCCGATCCTGGCCGAGGCCGAGCCGGGCGAGGTCGTCCAGTTCGAGCGCACCGGATACTTCGCCTGCGACCCCGACCAGTCCATGCTCTTCCACCGCACCGTGGGCCTGCGCGACGAGTGGGCCAGCCTGCAGAAGAAGAAGGGCTGACGAGCAACTGCCGCTAGGCTCGGGCCCATGCGACCCGCCTCCACCTATCGGCTGCAGATCACTCCCGACTTCACCCTCACCGACGCCGCAGGGCTCGTCGACCAGCTCGACGAGCTCGGCGTCGGTGCCCTGTACCTGGCTCCCCTGCTCACCTCCACCACCGGGTCGCAGCACGGCTATGACGTGACCGACCCCACCTCGCTGGATCCGCAGCGCGGCGGTGAGGAGGGCTGGCGCCAGCTGGTGGAGGCGGCCCGCGCCAAGGGCTTGGGCATCGTGCTGGACATCGTCCCCAACCACCTAGGCATCGCCAAGGCCTGGGAGAACCCCGCCTGGTGGAGTGTCCTGGCCGAGGGCGAGGACTCCCCCTACGCCCGCTGGTTCGACGTCGACTGGTCGGCCGGGCCGATCAGCGTGCCCGTCCTGGGCTCCTGGGAGGATCTGGACGGACTGAGCCTGTCGGACGACCTGCAGGAGCTCTCCTTCTACGAGCACCGCTTCCCCGTCGCCGAGGGCACCGCCCAGCCGGGTGACAGCCCGCGCGAGGTGCACGACCGCCAGCACTACCGCCTGGTCCCCGGAGCCCTGGGCAATGACCTGCTCACCTACCGACGCTTCTTCGCGGTGGCCACGCTGGCCGGTGTGCGGATGGAGGACCCCGAGGTCTTCGAGGCCACCCACTCCCGCATCGCCCAGATGGTGGCCGAGGGTCAGCTCGACGGGATCCGCGTGGACCATCCCGACGGCCTGCGCGACCCCAAGGGCTACTTCGACCAGCTGGCGGCGCTGGCCCCGGAGGCTTGGATCGTCGCAGAGAAGATCCTCGAGCACGGCGAGGAGCTCCCGGACTGGAAGGTCTCTGGCACCAGCGGCTACGACGCCATGACCGAGGTCGGTCTCCTGCTCGTCGATCCGGCCGCAGAGGACGCCTTCACCAGCGACTACCAGCGCCGCACCGGCGACGAGCTCACCGTCGAGCAGCACATCCTGCAGGGCAAGCAGTGGATGGCCACCGAGATGTTCGGGGCCGAGACCCGTCGCCTGCTCTCCCTGCTCGACCATGGTGACTTCTCCGACGAAGAGCTCGCCAAGGGCCTGCACCAGGTCTCCGCCCGGATGGCCGTCTACCGCAGCTACCTGCCGGACGACGAGCGTGCCCTGCTGGATGCGCTGGCCGCGACCCGTTCCGACATGCCGGAGCTGGAGCCCGTGCTGGCCCACCTGGAGCCCCAGCTGCGCGACACGGGCCGCGAGGCTGCCTGGCGCTTCCAGCAGTTCACCGGGGCCGTGATGGCCAAGGGTGTCGAGGACACTGCCTGGTACCGGGCCAACCGCTTCGTCGCCCTGAACGAGGTGGGCGGCCACCCGTCGAGTTTCGGCTGCACCCTGGATGGCTTCCACGAGGCGATGCAGCGACGTGAACAGCGACTGCCCCACTCCATGACCTCGCTGTCGACCCACGACACCAAGCGCGGCGAGGACGTGCGCGCCCGGCTGTCGGTGCTCAGCGAGATCGAGCAGGATTGGACCCGCTTCGCCGACATCTTCGCCGCCAGGACCGACATTGCCGAGCCGACCTTCGCCCATCTGCTGGCCCAGACACTGGCCGGCATCGGCCCGGTGGAGCCGCAGCGCATCCACGACTACGCCACCAAGGCGATGCGTGAGGCAGGCCTCGCGACCAGCTGGATGAATCCCGACCAGGACTTCGAGGACTCGGTCCACCGGGCGATCGACCTGGCCTACGACGACACCGAGCTGTCCGAGGCCTGGCACGCGCTGCAGGCGAGGATCGCCCGCCCGGGGCATTCCAACAGCCTCACGCAAAAACTCGTGCAGCTGACCATGCCCGGCATCCCCGACGTCTACCAGGGCACCGAGATCTGGGACGACTCGCTGGTGGACCCGGACAACCGCCGCGCCGTGCACCACGACGAGATCGTGGCACTGATGAGCGCCCAGACCAGCGACTGGACCGACCCGGCCTTCAAGCTGCGCGTGGTGCGCACCGTCCTGCGGCTTCGCCGCGAGCGTCCGGAGCTCTTCGAGGGCTACCGTCCCCTGGTCGCCTCCGGAGCCGCCGCCGACCACCTGGTGGCCTTCGAGCGTTCCGGCGTGGCGACCTTCGCCACCAGGCTCCCCGTGGGTCTCGAGCGCGACGGTGGCTGGGGCGAGACCACAATCAACCTCGACGGTCGCTGGATCGACCAGCTGGACGCGCGCACGCACGAAGGTGTCGTCCGCGTGGCCGACCTGCTGGCCCACTCCCCCGTCGCACTGTTGGTGCGCGAGGATGGCCAGGACTGAGACCCTGCTCCTGCATGACGATGGGCGGACCCCCCATGGACAGG
>NZ_JBHWOO010000023.1:0-14585 GCF_043424415.1 Luteococcus sp.
TTAGTCCATGGAGTCGGGGCCCGCAGCCAGTACAGAGTGTTGCCTGCCTGCCGGCGTTCGGCCGGTCAGGTGGTCACGGCTCAGTGGGCGTAGTCACCGCGGTAGAACTCGTAGCACCAGCCCGCGACGGCCCAGACGCCCATGCCGAGTGCCAGCAGGGAGATCCACCAGCCGAAGATGGGACCCAGCAGCAGCAGCGAGGCAGTCAGCGCGGTCCAGAAGGGCCAGATGCTCTGGGGCGGGAAGAAGCCCAGCGCGCCTGCACCCTCCGCGATCTCGGCGTCACCGTTGTCGGAGAGCGGAACGTCGTTCTTGGAACCAATGGCCCACAGGTAGGCGGTGATCATCAGCGACATCGCGCTCGACAGCAGCAGGACCATCAGTCCGACCCACTCGTGGGTGAAGCCGAACCAGTAGACCAGGGCGCAGACGAGGTAGAAGACGCCGAGGAAGCCAAAGATATTCCGTTCGACCTTCATCGGGCCACTCCTGCGTTCTCTCGGGCGGACTCGGTCTCGGCCGCCACGAAGCTGGCCTGGAGGCCGGTGTCACCGTGGTCAGCGAGCTCGGGATGGTTCATGTCGAAGGCCGGGTACGGCGAGCGCACGCGGGGCAGCGACGTGAAGTTGTGGCGGGGCGGCGGGCAGCTGGTGGCCCACTCCATCGAGCGGCTCCAGCCCCACGGATCGTTGACGGTGACCTTCGGGCTCTTGAAGGACAGGTAGACGTTGATCAGCCACGGGATGAAGGAGAAGCCCAGCAGGAAGGCGCCGAAGGTCGAGATCTGGTTGAACATGGTGTAGCCCGTGTTCGGCAGGTAGTCGGCAATTCGGCGCTGCATGCCCTCCACACCAAGCCAGTGCTGGATCAGGAAGGTGATGTGGAAGCCAGCGAAGAGCAACCAGAAGTGGATCTTGCCCAAGGTCTCGTTCAGCATGTGCCCGGTGATCTTGGGCCACCAGAAGTAGTATCCGGCAAACATCGAGAAGACGACCGTGCCGAACAGCGTGTAGTGGAAGTGCGCCACCACGAAGTAGGTGTCGGAGACATTGAAGTCCATGGGAGGGCTGGCCAGCATGACGCCGGTCAGGCCACCGAAGAGGAAGGTGGTCAGGAAGCCGACGGCCCACAGCATCGGGGTCTCCATGCTGATGGAACCACCCCACATGGTGCCGATCCAGTTGAAGAACTTCACGCCCGTCGGGACGGCGATGGTGAAGGTCATGAAGCTGAAGAAGGGCAGGCTCACCGCACCGGTGACGAACATGTGGTGGGCCCACACCGACACCGACAGGGCACCGATGGAGATGGTGGCGAAGACCAGGCCGACGTAGCCAAAGATGGGCTTGCGGCTGAAGACCGGCAGCACCTCGGTGACCATGCCGAAGAAGGGCAGGGCCAGCACGTAGACCTCGGGGTGGCCGAAGAACCAGAACAGGTGCTGCCACAGGATCGGACCACCACTGGAGGCATCCAGGATGTGCGAGCCGAGGATACGGTCACTGGCCAGCACCAGCAGGCCAGCGGCCAGCACGGGGAAGACCAGGATGATCAGGATCGAGGTGACCAGGATGTTCCAGGTGAAGATGGGCATGCGGAACATGGTCATGCCCGGAACACGCATCGCGATGATGGTGGTGAGGAAGTTCACCGCGCCCAGGATCGAGCTCAGCCCCAAGAGGTAGAGGCCCATGATCCACAGGTCGCCACCGGCACCCGGTGAGTTCAGCGAGTTCGACAGAGGGGCGTAGGCGAACCAGCCGAAGGAGGCGGCGCCGTCCGGGGTCAGGAAGCCTGCGCAAGCCATCAGGGAGCCGAACAGGTAGATCCAGTAGGCGAACATATTCAGTCGCGGGAAGGCGACGTCGGGTGCACCGATCTGCAGGGGGACCAAGAAGTTCGCGAAGGCGGCGAAGACCGGTGTCGCGAACATCAGCAGCATGATCGTGCCATGCATGGTGAACATCTGGTTGAAGGTCTCGTGGGTCATGTACTGCATGCCCGGGCTCGCCAGCTCCGCACGGATCGCGAGAGCCATGAGACCACCGATGCCGAAGAAGATGAAGCTGGTGATCATGTACAGCTTGCCGATCTTCTTGTGATCGGTGGTCGTGAAATAGTCCATGAACAGACGGCCCATGGAGTGTTCACGACGGCGCACCTGCTGTGCAGGAGCGCCCGTGGTGCGCGACAGCGTGGTCACTTCTTCTCCTCCTTGTGCGGAGCGGTCGGCAGGGCTGAGTTGCCGGCGGGGCCGACCAGCTCACCGGTCTGGCCCTTGTCGGCCAGGCCCTTGACGTAGGCGGTGTACTCGTCCTCGCTCACGACCTTGACGGTGAACAGCATCGCGGCGTGGTAGGTGCCGCAGAGCTCGGCGCACTTGCCGTCGAAGGTGCCCGTCTTGGTGGGGGTGAGGTCGAAACTGTTGGGCTTGCCGGGGATCGCGTCCATCTTGAAGTAGAAGGCCGGGACCCAGAAGGAGTGGATCACGTCAGCCGAGTAGATGTTGAAGCGCACCGGTTTGTTGACGGGCAGGACGAGCTCGGGGATCTTCTCGATCGTGCCGACCTCGTGGACCGTCGCGCCGATCTCGGGGTTGTCCTGCTCCATGTAGTTGAAGGTCCAGGACCACTTCTGGCCCACCACGTTCACGGTGTGGGCCGGCTGGTCGACCTGGGCGAGGACCCGGTTCTCCGCCTTCACGGTGTAGAAGAACAGGACCACGATGATCAGGAAGGGCACCGAGGTGTACAGCACCTCCAGCGGCACGTGGTAGCGCACCTGGCGCGGCACCTCGTTGCCTTCGCGGCGGCGGAACTTGAACAGCGAGTAGAAGATCAGGCCCCAGACCATGACCCCGATGACGGCGCTGGCAACCCAGGCCCCGACCCACAGGTCCCCCATGAAGGGGGCGCGGTCCGAGGCGGGCTCCACCAGTCCGACGCGGGCCAGCTGTCCGCGGCCTTCACCGGTCTGGCTGCTACAACCGGCCAGCCCGAGCAACACAGCGCTGCCCAGCCCCAGCGCAGTGGCCCTGCCGAAGTTGCGGCGCAACCCGTTGAGTTCACGACCCACGTCAATGCCCTTCCACCGTGAATGGCTCCCCAGGGGGAGTGGGACCCGCAGGCCCCGAGTTCGAAACGTTGCCATGGCTGGTCACAGCACACTCGTGAGGAGACGCAACCGTGGCGGGTTCGCCCAAAGACTAACCCAAAATCCAGCGTCCCGCCGCATCGATCCGATGCAGCGGGACGCTGTGCTGATGTGCGGAACGACTCAGTGGAAGGAGTCGCCACAGGCGCAGGACCCCTGCGCGTTGGGGTTGTCGATCGTGAAGCCCTGCTTCTCGATGGTGTCCACGAAGTCGATGGTGGCCCCACCGAGGTAGGGGGCGCTCATGCGATCGGTGACGACATTGACGCCGTCATAGGTCTTGACGACATCCCCGTCGAGCTCCCGCTCGTCGAAGAAGAGCTGGTAGCGCAGGCCCGAGCAGCCGCCGGGCTGCACGGCCACGCGCAGGGCCAAATCGTCGCGACCCTCGGACTCCAGCAGCGACTTGACCTTGGCGGCGGCGCCGTCGGTCAGGACGATGCCGTCAGTGGTGGGCTGGATGGTGGTGTCAGTCATGTGTCTCCTCCTGGACGGACGGTTCACGTCCTCAACGCCGGCTGGCGCGGCCGCTATTCCCGGCGTGGACCTTGTCAACAGTACCCGTTGGTTCACCAGCTCCAGGTCCGTGCCACGGGCAGGCAGACGCTGGTGACCTGGGTTGTGGTGAGCGGCTCATTTTCGGGCGAGAGCGTGTAGCCCTCCTCGATGCCCATCGTGCGCAGTTCACGGGCCGAGACCCAGTTGTGGCGCGCCACGGCCACCACCGGTCGCATGGCCTGCTCCGCGAGCTCGGCGACCAGTGGGACCAGGGCACCACCCTTCGTCCCGAACTCCAGCTGGTCGTAGCCGGTCACCACGAGGTCCGCCTGTGCGATGGTGCCTGCGAGCCCGGCGAACTCGGCGCACCATGCGGGCCCGGTGGCCACGCGACCGCCGGTCAGCAGGGCAACGAAGCCCAGGCCACCCTGTGCACCCGAACCTGCGACGGTGGCCAGCTCCGGACGACCGCAGGCGGCAGCGAGGTCCACCAGCGCCTGATCCTGGGCAAGCATCTCGGCCGGATCGGCACCATGGGCATGGCCGTGGGCCGCCGTGATGCCCCGCATGCCCGTCAGGTGGCCGGCCTCGCCCTGAGGGGACACCACCAGGTGGAGCAGGCGACCTGCGAGACGAGCGCGCACGGGAGCCAGGTCGATCTGCGTGATGCCGGCCAAGGCGTCGACGCCCCGGTCGAGCGGCACGTCGGCAACCGCGCCGAGGGCCGCGAGCATGCCCGCTCCACCGTCACGCCAGTCGGCACCGACGATGTCCACCCAGACCTCGCGTACCTCGGGGGCACATCCGTCCAGGGCGTCGCCGACGGCCTGCCCCACCATCGTGGAGGCCTCCCTACCGGACAGGTCGGGGCAGGTGACCAGCAGGTGGTCCGAAGCGCCTGATGTGAGGGCGGCAAAGGCCGGCGCGAAGTCCGTGCCGGCCTCGGCCATCGGCACAACCGCCACCTCGGCTCCGAACGAGGCCCAGGCCCGGGCGATGGCAACTCCAGTGGCCTCGGGTCCGAGCCCCTCGTAGGGGCCGCATGCAACGACGACGCGCATCAACCCGGGATCAACCCCTCCCCCTGGCCCTGCTCGGCCAGGAAGGAACTGACCTCGGAAAGGCTGGAGGATGCGTCGGGGACGATCAGGTCGGACTCGACCAGTTCGTCGTCAGCGACGGGCTGGCCGCCACGGATCTCGTCGAGCAGACGTGCCAAGGCCGACTGCAGGGCGGGCTCGTCACCCGCGGCCAGTGCGTCCTCGACCTGCTGGTCGAGCGTGTTCAGGTCTGCCAGGGCGCCCTCGTCGATGCGCCACTGGCCCTCACCCAAGATGCGGACGATCATGCCTGCTCCCCCTGACGCTCGGTGCGCACCTGCTCGGGAGCGCCGGTGGGGGTGGACTGGCCGCCCTCGATGGCGGGGGCCTGCTCGCGTCCGGAGGTCACCTCACCGCTGACCTTGGCCTTCAGGGCGGCCAGCTCGTCCTCGACCTGGCCGCTGGAGGCCAGCTGGTCCAGCTCGCGGGTGATGTCGTCCTTGTAGGTGCCCGACGGGTCGTCCAGGGCGCCCGAGGCGAGCAGCTCGTCGATGGCGCCAGCGCGGGCCTGCATCTGCTGGGTCTTGTCCTCGGCGCGCTGGATGGCCATGCCGACATCGCCCATCTCCTCGCTCATGCCGCTGAAGGCCTCGTTGATGCGGGTCTGGGCCTCGGCGGCGGAGTAGGTCGCCTTGATGGTCTCCTTGCGGGTCCGGAAGGCATCGACCTTGGCCTGCAGTCGCGTGGAGGCGCGCACCAGCTTCTCCTCCTCGGCCTGCAGCTGCGCGTGCTGCGCCTGCAGGTCGCCGAGCTGCTGCTGGAGGCCCGACTTGCGGGTCAGGGCCTCGCGGGCGAGGTCCTCGCGGTTCTGCTCCAGGGCACGCTGGGCCTGGTTGGTGAGCTTGTCCACCTCGGAGTTGAGCTGCTGCGCCTGCAGTTCGACCCGCTTGCGGCTGGTGGCCACGTCGGCGACGCCTCGGCGCACCTTCTGCAGGAGGTCCAGCTGGCGCTGGTAGGAGTAGTCGAGGGTCTCGCGCGGATCCTCGGCACGGTCCAGGGCCTTGTCGGCCTTGGCCCTGAAGATCGTCGACATGCGCTGGAAAATGCCTGCCATGTGGGTCGGTCCTTCCACGGTCGGTGGTGCCGGTCGGTGGAGCCGGCGTTCGTCGACCAGCTTATGGGGCCCATGGGCGCGCAACACACTGATTGCGCTGTCAGCTGTCTGTCAATCAGGGACGACCCCGGGGCACATGGCCCCGGGGTCGTCCTTCGTGGTCCTGTTCCGGCGGTTCAGCCGACCCCGGAGCCGGGCACGGTGCGCCAGGCATCGTCCTCGATCTCCCAGCCCGAGCGTCGGAGGTGCTCGGTGATCCGGCGCAGCTCCTGCACGCTGGGCAGCTCGTCGGTGATCCTGAGGTAGCCGGTGCCGACGTCGATCCGGTCGGCCGGGACGAGCCCCTGGTTGCTGAGTTCGCGTCCGAGCTGCTCGATCTCCTCATCGGTCAGCTTGCGGCGCAGCACTGCGACCAGCGGGATGTAGTCATTGGCCGGGATCCCCTGTGGGTATCCCGCCTTCAGCCACTCAACTGCCCGTTCGAGATAGGTGAACATCAGGAGCCGCTCTCGGATCCTCGATGCTGCGTGCGCCACCCGGCGTCGATCCGCTCCAACACCCGGTCGATGTCCTCGGCCGAGGGTTCCTCGTGGACGTACCGCTTGATGGCCTCGCGCACCTCGTCGGGATCGATCTCGCCGTCAGCGCCCTCCGGCCCTTCCACCAGGGCGGCCACGATGGCATCGACCTCGACATCGGTCAGTGAGCGGTGCAGGACGCCCAACAGGGCCACGTAGTCGCCCTGCGGGACGCCTTGGGGATAGCCGGCACGCAGCCAGTCCACGATCTTGGCGAGTGCGTTCTTGGGCACGGAGGGCCTCACTTCTTCTGGAAGACAGGGATGATGTTGGAGAAGTCGATCCGGTAGCCCAGCCCGGAACTCACGACGATGGCGATGCCCACCGCGATGCTGGCAATGACCAGGGCAAAACAGAGGTAGGCGACGAGTTTGCCGATGGGATGGCCGGGTGCATGGTCCACCTCGGCCTCCCCACCGGTGCCGTAGGCGAGGGACTTGATCCCGAGGCTGAACAGGGCAGGAAGACCCGCGCCGACGATGACGCCGACCAGCAGGACCTGCAGGATGGCGCTGAAGAACATGGACAGGATGTGCATCTCAGGTCACCTCTCACTGCGCCGCGACGGCGGGGTGGGTCTCGGGATCGAGGGGGCGCGCATCCCACTCGTCATTGACATTGTTGGCGTCGACCGGCGCCTTCTTCGAGTGCCAGACGAAGTAGCTCGACAGTCCGATCAGGATCCCGAAGACGGCCAGCGGTCCGGCATAGCCCGGCAGGGCCTTGCCGATCACGTAGCAGATCGCGCCGACGAGCCCTGCTGCCGGCAGCGTGATCAGCCAGGACACGACCATGCGCAGGGCCACGCTCCAGCGGACCTCGGCGCCCTTGCGTCCCAGGCCGGTGCCGAGGATGGAGCCAGTCGCGACATGCGTGGTGGACAGAGCGAAGCCGAGGTGGCTCGAGGTGAGGATCACCGCAGCGGAGGCCGCTTCGGCCGCCATGCCCTGGGGGGAGTCGATCTCCACCAGGCCCTTGCCCAACGTCCGGATGATCCGCCAGCCACCGAGATAGGTCCCCAGCGCGATGGCCACCGCACAGATGACCTTCACCCAGGCCGGGATGGACTCGAGGTCGGTCCACTGCCCGGCACCGATCAGGGCGAGGGTGATGACGCCCATCGTCTTCTGGGCGTCATTGGTGCCGTGCGCCAGGCTCACCAGGGAGGCCGTGCCGATCTGTCCCCAACGGAAACCGGCGTTCTTGTAGCGCTCCGCCACGCCCTGGGTGATCCGGTAGACCAGCCACGTCCCCACCATCGAGATGAGGGCAGCCACGACCGGGGAGCTGAAGGCAGGAAGGATGACCTTGCCGACAACACCGTCGAGCTTGCTGCCGTCCCCGGCCCAGTTCACGCCATCGGCACCGGTCGCGGCGAGGGTGGAACCGACAAGGCCACCGAACAGGGCGTGGGAGGAGCTGGAGGGAAGGCCCAGCAGCCAGGTGAACAGGTTCCAGGTGATCGCACCGACCAGGCCGCTCAGGACGATGAGCAGCAACAGGTGCCCGTGGTTGGCGACATACTCCGCTTTGGGTGCACCGGTCTTGTCCTGGATCTTCACCACCCCATTGGTGACGGTGAGGGCCACCTCCACCGAGAGGAAGGCGCCGATGAGGTTGAGGATGGCCGACAGCGTCACGGCCGCCTTGGGCTTGAGGGCGCCGGTGGCGATGGAGGTGGCCATCGCATTGCCGGTGTCGTGGAAGCCATTGGTGAAGTCGAAGCCGATCGCGGTGATGACGACCAGGCCCAGCATGAGGAGTTCTACGGTCACACGAAACAGTGTCGCGCACCCCTGCGGCCTCCCCAAACGTGGGGTCAACGGGAGGTTAACGATCCATGACGCTGCTGGCGGCGGGACACGCCGTAGGATTGGTCGGAGCACGCCCGTACGGGCGCTGCCCGCACCAGACGACGAGGACGAGACGTGGCACTGTTCCGACCCTATGAGCAGGGCAACCAGGCCCCAGAGACGAAGAACCCAGAGACGAAAAACCCAGAGACGAACCAGAGCGACCCGAAGGACAGGCCCTCCCGCCTGCGTCCGGTGCGCCGCCAGCAGCAGGAGCCGACGGCCCCCGCAGCACCCGCCGCCACCAGGAACGAGCCCGAGAAGGCCGACGGTTCGGCCCGGCAGCCCCGCAGGAAGGGCACGCGCACTCCGACCCGCGCCGAGGCAGAGGCGGCCCGGATGGCCCGCCTGCACCCGCAGCTGACGCCCAAGGAAGCCAAGAAGCTCCAGCGCCAGCAGGACCGGGAGGCCCGCCTGCGCAGCCTGGAGGCCACTGAGAACAGCCCCGCCCGCAAACTGGCGCGCGACCACGTTGACGCCCAGATGACCATCACCGAGTACACGATCCCGCTGATGCTGGTGATCATGGCCGTCAGCCTGATCTTCGCGCGCAACTACCTGGTGCAGCAGATCACCTCGGCGACCATGTTCGCGATCTTCGCCCTGTGGCTGGTCAACATCGTCCTGCGCTGGCGCTCCTTCAAGCGCATCGCCCTCGAGCGCGGGATCAATCCCAAGCAGCGCGGCCTGATGATGTACATGGTCAACCGGATGATGACCGTGCGCAGCCTGCGCCGCCCGCACCCGGCCATCGAGCGGGGCCAGAGCTACTGACCACCCATCCGACAACGCACCCGCACCGAGCGACAGGAGCACCCATGAGCTTCACCTGGACCGCAGAACTCACCCCCGGCGCCGACGTGGCCCCCGACGAGCTGGAGGGCGCAGGGATCGGCCGACCCTTCGAGGAGCAGGCAGAGGCCGAGGCCTGGCTGACCCAGGGCTACGAGGACCTGGCCGACCTTGGCGTTGCCGCTGTGAGCCTGTTCGACGACGGGCAGCTCGTCTACGGACCCATGCCGCTGGACGAGCAGTGAACCGGCAACGGGCTGCGCACCTGGCCCTGCTGGTGGCTGGGCTGGCCGTCGCACTCTACGGGCTGTGGGGGCTGAGCAACCTGCAGGTGACCTGCAGGGGAGTGGAGATGGGGCCCGGTGACGTCTGCCACAAGAACGACTTCTCGGTGATGGGCACTGAGGAGGTGCAGAGCTACGAGGACCGACTGCGCGCCCTGAGGCTCTCCCAGCCCGTGGTGATCGGCACCGGCCTGGTGGTGGCCGGATTCGCCACCGTCCTGCTGCGCGGTGAACGTACTCGGGAAGACGCCCCCACCCTCGCGGGTCGTGGCGCCCGGGCACAGGTCGGATGACCCTCCCAGACCAAGATCAATGGGCCCGTCACCAGTGGTGACGGGCCCATTGATCTTGGTCGTGCAGGTCCTCAGGACTGGCGCACCCCCGGCGTGACGAAGGGCGGCTTGACGATCTTGAACTTCTCCACGCGGTTGCGCACGCGTACACCCACCTCGTCGCCGATCCCGAAGCGGGAGTCCACCAGCGCCAGGCCGATGCCCTGCTTCAGGCTGGGGGCGAAGGTGCCACTGGTGACCACGCCAACCACCTCGTCCTGGTCATCGACGACCTCCATGCCGTGGCGCGGAATGCCGCGACCCACGGCGAGCAGCCCACGCATGCGACGCGCCGGCCCCTCGGCCTTGACCGCGCGCAGGGCATCGGAGCCGAGGAAGGGCTCGGTCTTCTTCCAGCCCACCGCCCAGCCGATGCCGGCCTCGACAGGATTGATCTCGGGGGTGATCTCGTTGCCGTGCAAGGAGTAGCCCATCTCGGTGCGCAGCGTGTCGCGGGCACCCAGACCGCAGGGACGGATCTGGAACTGCTCACCGGCGGCCATCACCTCGTCCCACACCTCGAGGGCACGGTCGGCGGGCACCACCAGCTCGTAGCCGTGCTCGCCGGTGTAGCCGGTGCGGCAGACCGTCATCGACCAACCGTCGCGCTGGATGGTCTCGAAGGCCATGTAGTCCATGGTGGTGGGAAGCGACATCGCCGTGAGCACCGCTTCGGAGCGAGGGCCCTGCACGGCCAGCACCGCATGCTCGTCGTGCTGGTTGACGACCTCGAGGGGGCCGATGATGTCGGCGCCATCGCCGCTGCGGTCCTGAGCGGCCTGGGCCGAGAGGATGCCAACCACGGTGGAGTTGTTGGCCGCATTCGGGATGAGGAAAACCTCCTCCTCGCTTCGCACGTAGGCGATCATGTCGTCGACCACACCACCGGAGTCGTTGCACAGCATCGTGTACTGCGCCTGCCCGGGGACGAGCTTGTGCAGGTCATTGGTGAGGCACAGGTTCAGGAAGTCCAGTGCCTTGTGCCCGCTCACCACCGCCTTGCCCAAGTGGGAGACATCGAAGATGCCGACCGACTCCCGCACCGCCCGGTGCTCTGCCAGCACCCCGCCACCGGCATATTCCAGGGGCATCGACCATCCGCCGAACTCGGCGAACTTGGCGCCCGCCTCCTCGTGTCGCTCGTGCAGGGGTGAATGAAGCAGTTCGGTCATCTGGCTCCCTCTCGTCACAGGACGGCGCGGTCGTCCGCATCGTCGCGGGCAGACCCGGTGCCATCACGGTAGCCGACCTGCACGTGAGGCTGACAGGCCCCCGTGCACCATCCGGCGGCTGGTCTAGCCTGAAGACAGTCCACCATCGCCCGCAGCCACCACACCGAACAGCCACCTCGACCAACAAGCACCAGAACAGAACAACCAACACCTCCAGACCCAGACACCAGAAAGGCCAGACCTGTGCCCACCCAGCGCCCGTCCAGCACCCTCACCCGCGGAGCCCAGCTGCCCGAGGTCGAACTCGTCCCCCGTGTCCCCCAGGAGGCCGACATCGTCGTGGTCGGCCTGGCGGGAAGCACCGAGGCACCGCTCCTGGTGGGGGCACCCGCTCCGGTCGAGAAGGCCGCCCCCGCACCGCTGCGCGAGATCGCGCAGGACCTGGGCGCCCGTCCCGCCAGCGGCCACACGGCCCTGCTGCCCCGCTTCGGCCAGCAGCTCCTGGTCGTCGGGCTGGGCGGAGAGGAGTTGACCCCGGAGCAGGCCCGCCGCAGCTGTGGCTCGGCCCTGCGCGCCGCGACAGAGCATGCCGGCGAACGCAGCCTCCACGTCGCCATCAGTCTGGAGACCGCCGAGGCCGAACTGGTGCGCGGCGCCCTGGAAGGGGCCCTGCTGGGCAGCTACGGCTTCACCCCACTGGGCAGTGAGCCGAAGCGTCCAGTGGCCCGCATCAGCCTGGTGACGAGCCTGTCCGGCGCCCCCGCACAGCAGGCGCTGGCCGACGCCCGCGCCATCGCCGGCGCAGTGCTGGTCGCGCGCGAATGGGTCAACACCCCCGCCAACATCCTGTACCCCGAGAGCTTCAGCCAGGACGTGCGTGAACTCGTCAAGGGCACCAAGCTCGATGTCCAGGTGCTCGACGAGAAGCAGCTGGCAAAGGAGGGCTTCGGAGGCATCCTGGCCGTCGGCGGCGGCTCCCAGCGCCCGCCGCGCCTGGTGCGCGTCGACCACCATCCCCGCGGGGCGAAGAACCACCTGGTCCTGGTGGGCAAGGGCATCACCTTCGACACCGGCGGGCTGAACCTCAAGCCCGCCGAGGGCATGTACACCATGAAGTGCGACATGGGCGGGGCCGCCGCCGTGCTGGCCGCCACCGTCGCCATCGCGGAGCTGGGCCTGGACGTCCACGTCACCACCTATGCCCCGATGGCCGAGAACATGCCTTCTGGCAGTTCCTACCGTCCCAGCGACGTGCTGACCATGTACGGCGGCACCACGGTGGAGAACGTCAACTCCGACGCCGAGGGGCGTCTGGTGATGGCCGACGCCCTGGCCCGTTCGCAGGCCGACAAGGCCGACCTGGTGGTGGATGTCGCCACGCTGACGGGCGCCTGCATGGTGGCCCTGGGCAACCGGATCGCCGGCCTGATGGCCTCCGACGACCAGACTGCCGACATGGTCCTCGACGCCGCCGAGACGGCTGGCGAGGAGTTCTGGCAGCTGCCGGTGCCCGAGCACATCCGCAGCTCGCTGGAGTCGAAGGTGGCCGACCTGAAGTCAAGTGGCTCGCGCCTGGGCGGGGCGATGGCTGCGGCAGCCTTCCTGCAGCACTTCGTCGCGGACGACACCGCCTGGGCCCATCTCGACATCGCCGGGCCCGCCTTCAACGACGAGGCCGCCCGCGACTACACCTCCACCGGGGGCACCGGCCATGCCGTGCGCACCCTCGTGGAGCTGGCCCGCGGCCTGCAGGACTGAGTCCTCGCCCCCTGCCGGGGGCGCCCGGAAAGGTGCGCCGAGGGCGCACTGTCCTCGGCCCCACACCCCTCCTCGGGTGCCCCCACCGGGCGCAGGGGGCTAGGCTGGTACACGACAACCCATGGCATTGCAAAGGAGCCCGAACCTCATGGCGACCGAAGTCACACTTCCTGCACTTGGTGAAAGCGTCACCGAGGGCACCATCTCTCGCTGGCTCAAGGCCGTTGGCGACACCGTCGAGGTCGATGAGGCCCTCGTCGAGGTCTCCACCGACAAGGTGGACACCGAGATCCCCTCCCCCGCCGCTGGCGTGGTCCTCGAGATCCGCGTGGCCGAGGACGACGTGGCCGAGGTCGGTGCCGTCCTGGCCGTCATCGGTGAGGAGTCCGAGGCCGGACAGTCCAGCGCCCCGTCGGGTGACCAGCCCGCAGAGCCCGTCGAGGCCGAGGTCCAGGAGCAGCAGCAGGCCAACCAGACCGAAGCCGCCCCCGCCGATCCCTCCGCGGCCGAGGCCCCGGCCGGCGGCAGCACCGACGCAGCCCCCGCTGACGGCGCCGCCGAGGGCACCGAGGTGACCCTGCCCGCCCTGGGCGAGTCCGTCACCGAGGGCACCATCAGCCGCTGGCTGAAGGAGGTCGGTGACAACGTCGAGGCCGACGAGGCGCTCGTCGAGGTGTCCACCGACAAGGTCGACACCGAGATCCCCTCCCCCGCTGCCGGCACCCTGCTGGAGATCCGGGTGAAGGAGGACGACGTGGCCGAGGTCGGCGCCGTGCTGGCCATCATCGGTGACACCTCCGCCCAGGCCGCCCCCAAGCAGGAGGCCCCGGCCCCTGCCCAGGAGGCCCCGAAGGCCCAGCCCAAGCCGGAGCAGCAGACCTCGCCCGAGCCCACCCAGACCGCGTCCGAGCCGGCCGAGGCCGTCGAGAAGCCGGAGCCGGAGCCCAAGGCCCCGTCGACCCCGGCCCAGCCCGAGGTCGCCGAGCCCGGCACCACCCCGCGCCCCGCCGAGGGCGAGTCGACCCCCTATGTCACCCCGCTGGTGCGCAAGCTCGCGAGCGAGAATGACATTGACCTGTCGACCGTCACCGGCACCGGTGTGGGTGGCCGCATCCGCAAGCAGGACGTCCTGGCTGCCGCCGAGGCCAAGAAGGCCCCGGCTCCTGCCGCTGCTCCTGCCGCCCCGGCTGCTCCTGCCGCCCCGGCAGCTCCTTCCGCGCCGAAGTCGGCCCCCAAGGGCGCCGACCCGAGCAAGCGTGGCACCACGGAGAAGATGAGCCGTCTGCGCCAGACGATCGCCAAGCGCATGACCGAGTCGCTGCAGAGCTCGGCCCAGCTGACGGCGACCGTCGAGGTGGACCTCACCAAGATCTCGCAGCTGCGCAAGGCCCACAAGGAGGACTTCAAGAAGCGCGAGGGTGCTTCGCTGAGCTACCTCCCCTTCATCACGAAGGCCTCCATCGAGGCCCTCAAGCAGTTCCCCTTCATCAATGCCACCATCGAGGGCAATGAGGTGACCTACCACGACGTCGAGCACATCGGCATCGCGGTCGACACCGAGAAGGGCCTGCTGGTTCCCGTGATCAAGGACGCCGGCGACCTGAACATCGCCGGCCTGGCCCGCAAGATCGTCGACCTCGCCGCTCGCACCCGCGACAACAAGGTGAGCCCCGACGAGCTCGCCGGTGGCACCTTCACCATCACCAACTATGGTTCGGCCGGCACCCTGTTCGACACCCCGATCATCAACCTGCCCCAGGTCGCCATCCTGGGCACGGGCGCGCTCGTCAAGCGCCCGATGGTGCTCGACGTCGACGGTTCCGAGGTCATCGCCGTGCGCGACATGATGTACCTCTCGCTGACCTACGACCACCGCCTGATCGACGGCGCCAAGGCTGCGCTCTTCCTGGCTGCCGTCAAGGCACGCCTGGAGGAGGGTGACTTCGCCGGCGAGCTCGGCAACTGATCACAGCAGCACCGGCCCGTCACGGGCCAGGCCGTGGGCCCGCAT
>NZ_JBHWOO010000024.1:0-16847 GCF_043424415.1 Luteococcus sp.
CATCGCCGTGTCTGGTCGGTGGGCACCGTCTCAAAGCCGTGGCAGGGCGCGAGATCTTTGCACTCGTGGGTGGCGAGTGCTAAAAATGGACTTGGCACTCGGCTCGACCGAGTGCCAACCAGAGGTCGACGATGAGGCCCCAGGGGCCGTCCGTCGCGGGCATCCGATGACCTCGACCCAGACATTTGACACACACCCGGGGCCCACGGCCCCTGACGCGGGAGGACTCCCGAAAGACCATGGCAAAGCTGATCGAATTCAACATCGAGGCCCGCCGCGGGCTCGAGCGTGGCATGAACACGCTCGCCGACGCGGTCAAGGTCACCCTCGGCCCCAAGGGCCGCAATGTCGTCCTGGAGAAGAAGTGGGGCGCCCCCACCATCACCAATGACGGCGTGTCCATCGCCAAGGAGATCGAGCTCGAGGATCCCTTCGAGAAGATCGGTGCCGAGCTCGTCAAGGAGGTCGCCAAGAAGACCGACGACGTCGCTGGCGACGGCACCACCACCGCCACCGTGCTGGCCCAGGCCATGGTCCGTGAGGGCCTGCGCAATGTGACCGCCGGGGCCAACCCGATGAGCCTGAAGAAGGGCATCGAGGCCGCCGTGAAGGCCATCAGCGACGAGCTGGGCACCATGGCGATCGACGTCGAGACCAAGGAGCAGATCTCCGCCACCGCGTCGATCTCCGCCGCCGACACCACCGTCGGAGAGATCATCGCCGAGGCGATGGACAAGGTCGGCAAGGAAGGCGTCATCACCGTCGAGGAGTCGAACACCTTCGGCCTCGACCTCGAGCTCACCGAGGGCATGCGCTTCGACAAGGGCTACATCAGCCCCTACTTCGTCACCGACACCGAGTCGATGGTCGCGGAGCTGGAGAACCCCTACGTCCTGCTGGTCGACGGCAAGGTCTCCTCGCTCAAGGAGCTGCTGCCCGTCCTCGAGAAGGTCATGCAGTCCAGCCGTCCGCTGCTGGTCATCGCGGAGGACACCGACGGCGAGGCCCTGGCCGGCCTGATCGTCAACAAGATCCGTGGCACCTTCAAGTCCGTGGCCGTCAAGGCCCCCGGCTTCGGCGACCGCCGCAAGGCCATGCTGGCCGACATCGCCATCCTCACCGGTGGCACCGTCATCAGCTCCGAGGTGGGCCTCTCCTTGGAGACCGCCGGCCTGGAGCTGCTGGGCCAGGCCCGCAGCGTGCGCATCACCAAGGACGAGACGATCATCGTCGACGGCGCCGGCGATGCCGACCAGATCGCCGGTCGCGTCTCGCAGATCCGCAAGGAGATCGAGAACTCCGACTCCGACTACGACCGCGAGAAGCTGCAGGAGCGCCTCGCCAAGCTGGCCGGCGGCGTCGCCGTCATCAAGGTCGGCGCGGCCACCGAGGTGGAGCTCAAGGAGCGCAAGCATCGCATCGAGGACGCCGTCCGCAATGCCAAGGCTGCGGTCGAGGAGGGCATCATCCCCGGCGGTGGCGTGGCGCTGATCCAGGCCGCCAAGAACGTCAAGCTCGACCAGCTCGAGGGTGACGAGGCCACCGGCGCCCAGATCGTGCTGCAGGCCGCCCAGGCCCCGCTGCGCCAGATCGCGCTGAACGCCGGCCTCGAGGGTGGCGTCATCGTCGAGAAGGTCGCCAACCTGCCCGTCGGCGAGGGCCTCAACGCGGCCACCGGCGAGTACGTGAAGATGGTCGAGGCGGGCATCATCGACCCTGCCAAGGTGACCCGCTCTGCCCTGCAGAACGCCGCCTCCATCGCGGCGCTCTTCCTCACCACCGAGGCCGTCATCGCCGACCAGCCCGAGAAGGCTGCCCCGGCCATGCCGGGCGGCGACGAGATGGGCGGCATGGGCTTCTGATCCAGCCCTGCTGACGCACAGTCGCACCACGTCCGAAGGGCGGCTCCCCACCAGGGGAGCCGCCCTTCGGCCTGTCCGGGAGCCCGACTGCTCAGCCCAGGGCCGGCACCCGGGTGCAGTTCACCGGCACCGCCCGGGCGTGTCGGCCGGGCAGAAGTCCTGTAGGGTCTGGTTGACCACACCGGGTTCGCGGATGAAGGAGTTCGTGCACGGCGTGATGGTGGCGTCGTGCCGCGAGGCGATCACCGTGTAGCGCACGCCCGGCTGGGTGAGGCCCCCGGCATTGAGTTCTGTGAGGAAGCTGGAGCCGGCCAGCTGCTGCGGCGTGGCCATCATGTTGTGCCGCTTCGCGTGGTCGAACAGGTAGCCATTGGTGGCGGCATTGGTGTCGCGCGGCAGCTGGGCCAGACCGCCGGCCGTCGTGCCATGGTTCGACGGGGTGATGCCCACCAGGTGTCCCACCTTCGCGGTGCCGCCGTACCACTTCAGGTAGGCCCGCGGTAGCGGTCCGCCACCCTGTGAGTGGCCCACCAGGTCCACCTTCTCGGCGCCGGTGCGCTCCCGGACGGTGTCCACCACGCGTCAGCACTGCTGCCGAGCTGCGGATGTCGCCGGAGAAGGCCGATGACTCCTGCAGCCGGCCTGCCGGGCCCGTCGACGGGTTGTGGGCGAAGGTGTAGACGCACCAGCCGTCGCGGCTCAGCATCGACGACATCCAGCTCCAGTTGGCGAAGGTGTCCTCGCCGGTGCCCGGCACGAGCACGACCGGGTTCTCACCGGGGCGCGGCCGGCAGGAGAAGTCATTGGCGCCCTGCGGCACCATTCCAGGACGGGTGCTCGCGGCGATCGAGGCGGTGGTCCACAGCCGGTACACCGGGCCCTGCCCGTGGGCTGGGAAGCCACCGGGGGAGTGGGGTGCTGCCAGTCCACCTGGCTGGTCCGGGGTGGGAAGGTCGACGGCCCGGGCGGGTGCGGGGGTGCTGGCCAGTCCGGTGGCACGGGCCAGGGCGGCGACGAGGCCGCCCCAACGAGTGCTGCGCATGAAGTGCTCCTGTGGTGGATGGCCGGCACGGTGCCGGCGGTGCTGGGGCTAGGACTCGTCCTCGCGGCACCACCAGTCCCCAAAGCCATGTCACGCCCACCGTGACAGGAACCGTCGCACTACGGGGCCCGCTGAGGGGCTCGACGTTCAGGGCCGGACCGGGCACGATGAAGCCATGCCCGCACTGCTCGAAGTGATCTGCCTGCACGACGCCGATGCCCGTCGCGCCGAGGATGGTGGTGCGGACCGCATCGAACTGCTCGGCACCCTCGACGACGGCGGCATGTCACCCGAGCCGGCCATGGTGGAGAAGGTGCGTGCCGCCACCGGTGTGGAGCTGCGGCCCATGGTGCGGCTGCGGCCCGGTTTCGGTACTGACGGCGGGGAGTTCGTCCGGCTGCAGGGCCTGGTGAACGCCTATCGCGACGCGGGCGCCGACGGGGTGGTCTTCGGCTTCCTCAACGGCTATGACGAGGTGGATACCGAGGTCTGCGTCGCGCTCGCCGAGACCGCCGACTGCCCATGGACCTTCCACCGGGCCGTCGACCAGGTGCTTGACGCCGACAAGGCCTGGCGGGTGCTGCCCCGACTGCCTCGGCTCGACCAGGTGCTCACTGCCGGATCAGCTCGAGGCGTCGAGCACGGGCTCGACGAGCTGCTGGCCCGGTGCACCGCGGACCCCAGTCTTGCGTCGCTGGTGATGGCAGGCGGCGGGCTGCAACCCGAACACGTCCCCTGGCTGGCGCGGGCCGGCGTGCGTTCCTTCCACATCGGCAAGGCGGCGCGCCCACTGGGCCAGTACAAGGCCTATGTGGACGCTCCGCTGGTGCGCACCTGGCGGGAGCTCATCGACGACGAACTCGCCAAAGATTCGGCAGGACCACGAAGCCCACGGCCATGACCAGGCCGAGGCCACTGCACAGGAGTCCTGCTGTGAGCCCTGGCGTGCGGTAGCGGCACTCGACCACCGACGCGTTCTCGACCGGGACCGTGAGCAACCCCGCCCGTGAGGCCGTGGGGGCCGGCTGGTCGTCCGCGTGGCAGCTCCATCCCTCCTGGGCGGCGGTCGCGAGCACGACCTCCCCGCTGACGGGAGTGGCGAAACGTGCTGCCATGCGGCCAGGTGACGCCGTGATTGCCGGCACCTGGGTGGCGTCGACCTGTCTCTCCAGCTCGGCCAGGTCCAGGCAGGCCAGGTCTCCCGGATGCAGGGTGATCGGCCTGATGGCCTTGACCTGCACCGTGGTGCGCCCGGGCTGGACGGTGATGATCTGGTTGCCGTCGGTCTTCACCTGACGCTGCTCTCCCGTGGCATCGTCCTGCCAGGTGAGCGCCGCGAAACGCCCTGCCAGCTGGACCTGCAAGGTCATGCCGGCGGGGCAGCTGACCGTCAGATCGGCACTGTGGCGCGCAGCGATCACCAAGGGTGTCTCGAAGGGCCGGCCGTCCCGGCCAGCAATCGCAGGATGGAGGATGGGCTCTTCCACCAACAGGTTGCGGTTGGAGAAGGCCTGGGCAAGGCCCCCCACCGGATGGCTGGGGGCCGGGGCGAGACGGACCATGGGGAAGGCCTTGCGCGGGACCGTGTCGTCCATGTCGACGGAATTGGCCTCGATCGCCACCGCCGCGAGGGCTGCCATCGCAGGGTCCTGGGCGGCGGTGATCATGCGCCCATTGGCCGTGGCGGTCATGCCAAGGCCCTTCCACGTCGTGGCCACGGACAACGGCATGTTCGAGCTGTAGTAGGAAAGGCCCGGGTAGCCGAGCTGCTCGGGCTCGTTGAGTGCGGTCCACGGCGTTGCTCCACCGGGACGTGCGCCCGAGACGCGATGAGTGGGCCACTGGGCTGCACTGGTGGCGGCCTGTGCCCGACCCAGCGCTGCGCTGGCCCGGTGGTCGAACAGTGGTGACGCACCGAGGAAATTGCGAATCTCGCGATCGATGTGTTGTGCCGAGGCGACCACTTCCCCCGCCCCCAGGACGATGACCACCGTGACCACCGCCGCGCGGGCACCGCGATGGGTCAGCGCACTGGCCACCAGGGTGAGCACGATCGTGGCACTGGGCCACACCCAGTAGTGGCTGGCCTGCGAGAAGTGCTGGATCGGTTCCGCCCCCGAGGCCACGGCCAGCAAGCCGACGACCACGACGGCAGCCGCCGTCATGGACTCAACCCGGGGCCACGCCAGGGTGGCCGTCTGTGCGCGCAGACTGCCCCGCTGCACTGCCACCCACGCCGTGACCACCAGCAGGCCGACCACGGTGAAACTGAACCGGTAGGGATTGCCGTTGGGGAAGTCGAAGATGTTCCAGGCCCACACGGTGGTTTCCAGACGCATGGAGAGGAGCGCGGCAGCCACGCCGAGCGGCCAGGCAAGTGCTTCGCGCACGGGCAGCCCGCGGGGAAAGAGCAGCGTCGAGGCCAGCACGAGGACCAAGGAGCCGGCGCAGATGGCGGGGGTGGCCTGGACTCCCTCGCCCAGGGGGAAGAGCGTGGCCACGAACAAGGAGGTTTCGATCAGGTCGAAGTGGTCGAGGCCAAAGGGAACCCCCCTGGAGACGGCCAGCGCGGTGGGGACCAGCAGCACGCCGGTGCACAGGACCCCGATGATGCCGACCACGGCGAAACGGGCCACTGCCCGCAGGGCGCCCAACCACGTGCGGCTCGTGGCAGCCAGCCAGATGAGCAGGAAGAGCGCTGCCCCCAGGCTTGCCATGTAGGCGGTGTAGAAATTGGACCACCACGACAGGGCCACCAGTGCGATCGAGGCCAGCCGGTGCCGGTCGGCGGCCGTCCAGCACGCAGCCAGGCACAGCAAGGGGAAGGTTGCCAGACCATCCAGCCACATGGGGGTGTAGATCGAGATGTCGAAGACCCAGCTGGAACTGGCATAGGCGGTTGCCAGCAGCGGGATGGGCCAGATCGCAGCCCGTGGTGCCAGGTGCTTGAGCAACAGGGCCATGGTGGCCGCGGACAGGCAGATCTTGGCCAGGGTGAGGATGGTGAGCGCGGCTTCGATCCGGTGGGGTGGAGCGAAGACCAGGGCCAGGTTGAGGGGGCTGGCGAGATAGGTGGCATAGTCGGGCAGGAAGGCCACACCGCCGCCGGCGGTCCAGTTGAAGCCCCACCCCACCAGGTCACTGCCCCGCAGAACCCGCCCCAAGGTCTGGTGGAAGGCCAGGTACTGCGAGCCGTAGTCACTCAGACCACGCGACGACTTGCCCAAGGGCCAGATCCCGCTGCGCCACATGACGACGAGGTGCAACAGACCGGTGAGCACGGCCGCAAGCACTCCGGGTGCCAGCATCGGCGCCAGTCCGAGCCGGGATCGTCGCACGGCGGGATCAGCGGTCATGTGTCGAATCTAGTGGACGCAGCAGGGATCCTTGGTCAGTTCCTGCGGCGCGCCCCAGGGGGCGTGCCACCTGGCCCCAATAGGGTTGGACGGTGACCTTCTTGCTCTCCATCGTGGTTCCCTGTTATCGGGAGGCCGCGAATCTTCCGCGCCTGTACGAGGAGCTCGCGACCCTGGGCCGGCAGATCGACGGCGATCTGGATGTGGTGCTGGTCAATGACGGCAGCCCCGACAACACCTTCGAGGTGGCATGGGCACTGGCCGAGCGCGACGCCCGCATCCACGTGCTGTCATTCTCGCGCAATTTCGGCAAGGAGGCCGCGATGCTGGCGGGCCTGCGGGCGGCCCGCGGTGATGTGGTGGTCATCATGGATGCCGACCTGCAACACCCGCCGTCACTGATCCCGCAGTTGTTCGAACCCATTCGCCAGGAGGCTGTCGGCCAGGTCATCGCGCGACGTGACCGGGCCGGTGACCCGTGGCTGCGCACCCAGCTCAGCAAGGCCTACTACCGCGTGGTCAACTCGATGATCGACGTGACCCTGGAGGACGGCGAGGGTGATTTCCGCGCGCTCTCGCGTCCTGCCGTGGACGCCCTGCTGGCGATGAGCGAGCGCAACCGTTTCAGCAAGGGACTGTTCGCGTGGATCGGATTCCCGAGCCGGACGATCACCTACTCCAATGTGGGCCGCGCCGAGGGCGAGTCCTCGTGGTCGTTCAGGTCGCTGGTCAACTATGGCGTGGACGGCGTGATCAGCTTCAACGACCGCCCGTTGCGCCAGATGACCGCAGTCGGGGCCGCAGCCGTCGCGGTGGCGTTGCTGTACCTGGTCGCATTGCTGGTTGACTGGGGCAGGGACGGTGTCCAGGCACCCGGCTACATCACCACCATTGCGGTGGTGACCATGTTCGGCGGGCTGCAGCTGCTCAGCCTGGGCCTGATCGGGGAGTACATCGGCCGGATCTATTCCGAGGTGAAGGCGCGCCCCCACTACGTCGTCGAGCACGACAGCAGGGCACTGCGGGGCCGAAGTGAGTGAACTTCGTGCCAAATGGGGCCCGTCCGTGGCCCGCCTGGTCCGCTTCGGGATGGTGGGCGTGGCCAATACCGCCGTCTACTACCTGTGCTACCGCCTGGCCCTGCTCCTCATGGTCTACTTGGCCGCCCACCTGCTGGCCTGGGTGCTCTCGGTGCTGTTCAGCTTCCTGATGAACTGCTGGTTCACCTACCGGGTCCGACCCACCTGGCGTCGGCTGCTCGCCTTCCCCGCCTCCACCCTGGTGAACCTGGCCTTCACGACGCTCGGCTCGGTGCTCCTGGTGGAGCGGCTCGGCGTCGACGAACGCTATGCCACCCTCGCGATGGGGATCCTGGCCATCCCCTTCACCTTCGCCGTCACCACGCTGGTGCTGACCCGAGGGATGAACGACCCAGCACGGGAGGCCTGAGCCGGCCTCACTGTCCTCGCCCCCGGTTCCGCAGGGGTCTGGCGGTACAAGCCACACGCAAGGGGCCGCAGAACGGCGGCCACGAGCAGCGAGGGCCATGGGCAGCGAGGGCACGTCCCGGCGTGGACGTGTCCCCGCTGCATCGGGGAACAGCTCAGTCCAGACAGTCCCGGATCAGCCGAGCAGCCTGAACCCGGCCGCCGTGGTCGGGTTGTTGTGAGCTGTGCCCACCCGCCCGTCACGCAGCACCGGGTAGGTGGCCAAGGCGGAGGTCGTCTGGTACACGATGTCCTCGTAGCCGTCGCCGGTCAGGTCACCGGGCAGTGCCACCAGACTCGGACGCCAGCCGTGGCCCACCTCGCGGCCATTGGCGAAGGACCGCCCGGTGGAGGTGTAGGCGAACATCTTGCCGTCGTGACGGATGGCCAGCAGGTCGCCGCGGGCATCGCCGTTGATCCCGGAGGTGCCCAGCAGGGCGCGCATCCCGCCCCAACGCTGCCCCACCACTCCCACGTCGCGGGCACCGCCGGTGGCGGGCAGTCGGTAGCGGTGCAGGTCGCCATTGGCGGCCCGAGCCACCAGGTCAGGGGTACCGTCCCCGTCGAAGTCACCGACGGTGGCGAAGGCGGTGATGCCATTCCAGCGCACCCCCACCTGGCGCACATAGCCCAGCGTGCCCTTGCCGGTGCCGCGGTACAGGTGCAGGTTGCCGTCGATGTCACGGGCCAGCAGGTCGGTGATGCCGTCACGGGTCACGTCGCCGGGCGAACCGAGCCAGGTGAAACGGGACCAGCCGACACCACCCACCTGCACCGGAGCCGTGAGGCGACGGTCGGTGCCTGCGCGGAAGAGGAAGAGCTTGTCGCCCTTCACACCGAACAGGTCAGCACGGCCATCACCGGTGAAGTCACCTCGTACGACTCGGGAAGCCGGGGAGGGGGCGGAGTCATTGCGGTGCTTGTACATGATCCGCGAGGCGCCGGCGATGGTGGCCTTCTGCGTCTCCAGGCTGCCCGTGGCCGAGTGCGTCAGGACCGCGGCCGTGTAGGCGCCGGGGGTGTGGTGGTTGTATCCGATGGAATTGACGTGCCAGCCGTCGGTGCGCGGCAGCCAGCCGTTCTTGACGGCAATGTCGGTTCCGGGCCCCTGGTTCACGCCCCAGGTGGTGGCGCCGCGCATCAGCGAGAGGCCGTAGGCGCGCATCGAGTCGTTCAGCACAGGGTTCTTGCGCGCGAAGTGATCCACCAGCACCACATTGTCGGGGGCGCTGGTGACGGTCAGGCCCCAAGCGCTGTTGTTGACGGTGCTGCGCAGGCCCATCCGGTCGTTGACCGCCTGCACGGCGGGTGCCCCACCCACGTGGCGCCACAGGTTGGTGGCGGAGTCATTGTCCGAGACGCGGATCATCGGCACCATCTGTGACTTCTCCCAGGCGGTGAGGCCGCGGCCCTTCTGCTGGGCCTGGGACATCACCGTGGCCATGATCTGCACCTTGACGATGCTGGCCGTCACATTGGTGGCACGGCCCTTGTAGTAGCTGTGGATCGTCGAGCTGCCGCTCTTGCGCCAGGCCACGGCCACATTGCCCGAGCGTCCCGCCAGGTAGCCGGCCATCTCCTTCTGGTACGGGAAGGAGGTCACGGGGCCATAACCGGCAGGGTTGGCGGAGGCCTGCCCCCGGACCTCGGGCTCGGTGCGCGAGGCCAGTGTCGCATCGGCCTGGTCGAGCAGCTCCTCGGTGTCGACGCTGACCTCGAACAGGGACTCGCCACTGCTGGACAGGTTGCCCTGGGCGTCGCTGGTGGCGGCCCGGCAGGCCAGCCCGTCCTCGACGACGGACAGCACGCCGGCCTCGGCCAGGCGCCAGGTGCTGCCGACGCGCTCGGCCTTGACCTCACCGACTTCGTCGCAGACGAAGGCCTGCGGGCCCGGCTCAGCCAGGGCAGTCAGTGGCGCCGCCGTGCCTGCCAGGGTGGCGCCGAGGGCCAGGGTGAGAACCTTGCGGGCTAGGCCGCGCCGATGGGCCGTGGGGGATGTGGACTGTGACACGAGACTTCCTCCGGTGATGGTTTGACACAGGGGTTGACGGTTGTCGCGCCAAGCGTCGCACGCCGAGGGCTAGCCCGTGCAGGAGTCAGGCCAATTCGTCAGGTAGGGCCTCTCGGTGCAGTACCACCAGGGAGCTGACGCAGCGAGTCAGGCAGACGTAGAGACGGCGAAGACCCGTCAGGCGGTCGGCCTCGGCGGCCACCACTTCGGCCGGCTCGACCAGCAGCACATGGTCGAACTCGAGCCCCTTGGCCAGCCGGGCCGGCACCACCCCCAGCCGCGAGGGCTCGTCGGTGCCTGACGGGCTGGCCAGCACGCCGGCCCTGACCAAGGTGTCGACCGCTGCCTCGGCGCGGCTGTCGGCGACGATGATGCCCAAGGTCCCCTCCCTCGCGGACAGCGCACGGGCCTGCTCCACGACGGCAACACCCAGGTCGTCAACCCGCCGGAACTCGAGCATCCCGCGGTTGTGGCGCACCGACCGCGGCGCGGACAGCTGCGGGGCGATCGTCGGCAGCAGCCGCGAGGCCAGCTCCAGCACCAGGCCCGGCACGCGGAAGCCCTCCACGAGCTCCTGCACCGTCGCCTCCGGGTGGCCCAGGTGTGCCAGGGATTCGGCCCAGCTGCTGCTGGCCCAGGCGGTGGTGGCCTGGGCCAGGTCGCCCAGCAGGGTCACCGAGCCGGTGGTGGCGCGTCGGCCCGCGGCCCGCAGCTGCATCGCGGACAGATCCTGGGCCTCGTCGATGATCACGTGGCCGAGGCTCCGGGTGCGGTTGAGCAGGTCGGCCACCTCGTCGGCGAGCACCACCTCGGCGGCACTCCACCGGTGCTGGCGCGGTGAACGCGTGCGGCGCGGTGCCAGCAGGAGCTCCTGTTCCTGCTCGGTGAACAGCCCCTCGGCGCAGCAGGCCAGCAGCTCGGGATCGGTGAGCAGCTGGTGGGTCAGCTTCGGCACGGTCAGGGCCGGCCACAGCTCATTGGTCATCGCCTTGACGTCCTTGCTGCGCGCCACCTGCCTCTGCACCCGGTCGTCGGTGACCGCCCCGCTCACCTCCATGCGCAGCAACACCTGGTGGGCCAGGCGCTGCGGCAGCATCGCGCGTCCGGCCAGGTAGCGCACACCCCGGCTGCGCAGCTGTGCCACCGCAGCCGTCAGGTGGTGCGGTGGCACCCGCCACACCCGGGTGCCCATCGCCACCTCCAGGGTCCGCTCGGGCTCACTGACATGGCCCCAGACGGCGCGCGCACAGAGCTCCGCCATCCGTGCATCGCCCAGCAGCACCGCTCGGGACGTCTCGTTGACGGCGCTCGCCTCCAGGCCCGTGGCCCCGGCGACCAGCGAGTCGATGGTCTCCTGCTGCACGTCGATCTCACCCAGGGCTGGCAGCACCTCGCCGATGTGGCGCAGGAAGTTCGCATTGGGCCCCAGCACCAGAACGCCCTGGCGGGTCAGGGTCTCCCGGAAGGCGTAGAGCAGGTGGGCGGCGCGATGCAGTCCGACGGCCGTCTTCCCGGTGCCCGGGGCCCCTTGGATGGCCATCGACGTCGCCAGCCCGGTGCGCACCAGGAGGTCCTGGTCGGGCTGGATGGTGGCGACGATGTCGCGCATCGGACCGGTGCGGGGCCGCTCGATCTCGGTCTCCAGCAACGCCGAGACCTCCCCCGCCTGCAGGGCCTTGCCGGTGGTGAAGTCCTCGTCCTCGTAGGCGGTCATCTCGCCGTGCTGGAAGCCGAAGCGTCGGCGCTTGGCCACCCCCATCGGATCGGCGGCGTGGGCCCGGTAGAAGGGCAGGCTCAGCGGGGCACGCCAGTCGATCACCAGCGGAGCACCGCCCACCTCGCCGGTGACGTGGCGCCGCCCGACATGGCAGGCCTCGTCCAGCTCGGCCCCCAGCGCCGTGGCGTAGTCGAGTCGGCCGAAGAAGAGCGGGGTGTCCGGGTCCTGCTCCAGGCTCTCCATCCGGCGGTGGAGGGTCCGTTTCAGCGCGGCGGTGCTCACTGAATCGCCCCCGGCGGCCTGCTGCCAGTCGGCGGTCTGCTCGCGCATCCGCCGCAGGGCCTCGTGCGAGCGGGTCAAGTGCGCGCGCTCGGCTGCCAGCGCCGGGTCGTCGTGATGGGTGCTCATGGGGTCCTCCGGTCGTGGTCTGGGCAGAGGAGAAGCCTATGCCCTGCCTGCTGGCCGGAGCCTGAAGAGCCACGGAGCGCTCCCGTCGCGCGACCGGTTCGGGCTGGATGCCACCAGGCTGGCGCTGATGGGCTGGTCGATGGGTGGCTACGGCGCACTGCGACTGGCCGCCGAGGAGTTGCGGGGCAAGGCGAAGGCGGTGGCCTCGATGGCCACGGCCTTCTACGAGGACTTCGAGCACTGCCCGCACCCGGACGCCTTCGACGACGAGGCAGACTACGAGGCCAACAACCTCAACGACCGCATCGGGCGGCTCAAGGGCCTGCCGATCCACCTGGCCTGTGGAGTCAACGACTTCTACATCGACGCCAACCGATGGCTGGAGGACAACCTGGAGCCGACGCCCGAGACGCTGTTCGTCAAGGGCGGCCACGAGCCCGACTTCTGGCGGGTGGCCCCGGTGCAGATGAGTTTCGTGGCCGACCGCCTCTGCACCGGCGCCTCACCGGGGCTCCCACAGCAGTTCGACGCGCCGGTTGCGCGAGCGGCTCTGCTCGTCGGTGTTCGGCACGATCGGCCGGTCCTCTCCGCGGCCGACCACCGTCGTGTGGTGGCCTTCCAGCGCCTGGCCGAGTTCCCGACGCACGGCCTCGGCCCTGCGGCGCGACAGGTCGAGCCCGTGTTCGGCGCTGCCGAGGTCGTCGGTGTGGCCCTCGATCCGCACTCTGCCCGGTGCACGAGAGGCCAAGGAGGCGGCGACCTGGGCGATGCGCCGGCGCGCGGCCGGGGTGAGCTCGTCGGAGTCCTTGCCGAAGGCGACGTCGGCGGCGATGCGCACGTCGATGCGGCGAGGCGAGATGGCGCTCTCGGCGACCCCCTGGCGGTCCCCGGTGACCGGCACCAGCGGGAAGCTGCGCGGCACCAGCGGTGCGGTGGGGTACTCGTCCGGGCGGGGCAGCGGTTCTGGGCCCGTCGTCTGGGCACTGGCCGGGACCGCAAGGACACTGGTGAGCAGCAGCCCCATGGCCAGGAAACCCGTGCCGGCCCACGACTCAGTGCAGCGGGACATCGGCATAGCCCCCGAAGTTCTGCACCTGCACCGTCATGGTCCGACTCTCGGCCTTCGGGATGGCGAACAGGCAGCTGACCCACTGCACGTCGCCCTTCTGCCAGACGCTGTGGTGCTCCCCAGTGCAGGTGTCGACGCCATCGATGCGGGCCGGCAGGTGCACCACCGTGCCGGTGGCCTCGACGAGCTTGAAGCCGTTGTCGAGGCCGTGGTTGGGATTGGTGGTGTCGTGGACGGTCCCGAGCAGTGACCACCCGTCACCGATCTCGGCCCCGCCGGCGGGGACGTCGGTGGCGGTGAGCCGGGCGGTCAGCAGCACCGACTGGCCCTGGCGGCGCAGCGGGTAGAGGTCGAGGGTGAAGTTGATCCCGTCGTTGACTGCCCGGCGGGTGGCGACAGGCGGGTCCTGGGGCAGGGGCGTGGCCGAGGGCTGGGTCGCGGGTGACGAGGCGGCGGGGGACTCGAAGGTTGGGGGGCTGGCGGGTTCGGGGCCGGAGCAGCCGGCGAGCAGGCTGGTGACGAGCAGTGCCGCAGACAGGGCGGCCGATGTCCTGGTGTGGGATCGCATGGATCCCAGCCAAGTACCTGTCCGCGGCCGGCAACAGGGGTGGGGACACATCGGTGTTGTCCGTGTGTTGTCCGGCGTAGGGTGGCCTCATGGAGACGACCTGGATCGCGCCCGACGGGCGCAGGACCAAGCGCCGTCATGGCGCCCGGGTGCTGGTCTGCTGCGGTGAGCGCGTGCTGCTGATGGCCGACAGCGATCCCGGGGTGCCCGGTTCGGCCTGGTGGGTGCTGCCGGGAGGCGGCATCGACGAGGGGGAGGAGCCCCGGGCCGCCGCGGCCCGGGAACTGGCCGAGGAGACCGGCCACCTCGTCGAGGAGTCGCGGCTGGCCGGTCCGATCGCCCACCGGGTGGTCAGCCACGGTTACAGCGACCGGGTGCTGGTGCAGGACGAGCTCTTCTACCGTCTGGACGTTGCGGAGCCCTTCGATGTCGACACGACCGGATTCACCGCCACCGAGCAGCAGCGGATGGGCGGCTGGGGCTGGTTCGGCCCCGGCGAGTTGGCGGCGATGACCGTCTGGCCTGCACAGGTGCAGGAGTTGGTGCGCCGCGATCCTCAGGACTGCTGGGAACTGGGCGAGGTCGAGGAGTCGACGGTCCCAGCCGTCGGCTGATCCCCGATACCCCCATCACCGGGAGCGTGCCCGCCGAGCAGTGAGCGCAGCCGGCGGGCGTCACGGACCCCATTGGCCTGGTAGTCGTTGTTGAAGTAGGCCCACACCTCGCGCCCCTCGGCCATCCACCGGCGGCAGGGTTCGGCCCACCGTTGCATGGCCCGGTCGCCGTACTCACCGACGTACATCCGGGCCGGATCGGGCCCGTGGAAGCGCAGGTAGCAGAAGTCGGCAGTGGCCCACAGGTTGCTCGGCAGTTTCGGCCCGTGCATCACCACATAGGCGGCGCTGTGGGCCCGCAGCACCTCGAGCATCTCCTCGGTCTGCCACGAAGGATGGCGCAGCTCCATGGCCACGCGCATCGACGGCGGCAGTGCCGTCAGGAAGGAGTCCAGTACGTCGAGTTCGGCGACGTGGCTGGGGGCCAGCTGCACCAGGAAGAGCCCGGCCCGTTCGCCCAGACGTGCCCAGTCGGTGGCCAGGCGCTCGCTCCATTCGTCGACGGTGCGCAGGCGGCCAGTGTGGGTGAGGGCCTTGGGTGCCTTGACCGTCATCCTGAAGCCGTCGGGCAGGGCGTCGTGCCACAGCTGGAAGCTCGTCTCGCGGGGCCAGCGGTAGAAGCTGGCATTGAGTTCCACCGTGTCGAAGTGGGTGGCGTAGACATCGCGCCGCCGGACCTTCGGCAGGCCTGGCGGGTAGACCTCGGGGCTCCAGTCGTCGTAGTTCCAGCCCGAGGTGCCGATCCAGGGGTGCGGCGTGGCGTCCATGCACCCACCCTGCCATGCCCGGCACCGCCCCGTGAGGCCCGGGTACGACGACAGCCCGCCCCAGTGGGACGGGCCTTCGTGGCTGAGAGTGCGCGGCGGGTCAGGACTCGACGCGGGCCTCGGCCTGCGCGGGCAGGGCAACGTTCTCGTCGGTCAGGCCCTTGTACAGGGCGCCGGCGATGACGGCACCGATGATCGGTGCCACCCAGAAGAGCCAGACCTGGCCCAGCGCCCAGTCACCCTGGAAGACGGCGACGGCCAGCGAACGGGCCGGGTTCACCGAGGTGTTGGTGACGGGGATGGAGACCAGGTGGATCAGGGTCAGGCCCAGGCCGATGGCGATCGGGGCGAAGCCCTTCGGGGCGCGGTCGTCGGTGGAGCCGAGGATGATGAACAGGAAGATCGCGGTCAGCACGACCTCGCACACCAGGCAGGCCAGCAGCGAGAAGCCCGCGGGGGAGTGGGCGCCGTAGCCATTGGAGGCGAAGCCCGAGGCGGAGGCGGAGAAGCCGTCCTTGCCGGAGGCGATCAGGTACAGGATGCCGGCACCGACGATGCCGCCGATGACCTGGGTGACGATGTAGGGCAGCACGGCCTTGGCCTCGACGCGCTTGGCGGCGAACAGGCCCAGGGTGACGGCGGGGTTGAAGTGGCCGCCCGACAGGTGGCCGAAGGCGTAGGCGCCGGTCATCACGGTCAGGCCGAAGGCCAGGGCGACACCGACGAACCCGATGCCCATGTTGACGGGGGTGGGGTCGTCGGACAGGACCTTGGCGGCCAGCACGGCCGAGCCACAGCCACCGAGCACGAGCCACAGGGTGCCGAGGAATTCGGCGACGAGGCGGGACTTCATGGAAACATTCATGTACTACTACCCCTTGTCAGGCCGCCTGGGACGGTGACCGTCGAAACAAAACCTGCCCGCGGAACGCCTTTGACCCGACTGATTTCCCACGACCTCGAGAAATCGAGCTTTCAACCAAGGTAACAGTGCGCCGCCCGTCGGCTGCGCCAATTCACCCCCCATGGCGCCCAAGAACTTCCGGCGAACATCTCAGGAACGCCCGTGGCCCGCGGAAACAGACGAAATCCTGCACGCCGCTGTGTCTTGAACCGTCAAATGACGCAGAACGTCTGTTTCCGCGAGCGACTCAATCCCCGGCCAAGTCATCCGCGTCGATGATCCGGTAGGCATAGCCCTGCTCGGCCAGGAAGCGCTGGCGGTGCTGGGCGAACTCGGCATCGGGGGTGTCGCGGCTGACCACGGCGTAGAAGCGGGCGGTGCGTCCGTCCTTGGGGCGCAGCAGCCGTCCCAGACGCTGGGCCTCCTCCTGCCGCGAGCCGAAGGCACCCGAGACCTGGATGGCCACCTCGGCGCTCGGCAGGTCGATCGAGAAGTTGGCCACCTTGCTCACCACGAGCAGGTCGATCTCACCACTGCGGAAGCGGTTGTAGATGTCCTCGCGCTGCTTGTTGCTGGTGGCGCCGGTGATCAGCTCTGCCCCCAGGCGCTCGGCCAGCTCCTCCAGCTGGTCGACGTACTGGCCGATCACCAGGGTGGGCTGGCCCCGGTGGCGCTCCACCAGGTCCAGCACCACCTGGGTCTTGGCCTCGCTGGTGGCGGCCAGCCGGTAGCGCACGTCCGGTTCGGCGGTCGCCACCGCCATCCGCTCCCGGTCGGACAGGGTCACCCGTACCTCGACGCAGTCGGCCGGGGCGATCCACCCCTGCGCCTCGAGCTCCTTCCAGGGCGCGTCATAGCGTTTGGGGCCGATCAGGCTGAAGACATCCCCCTCGCGGCCGTCCTCCCGCACCAGCGTGGCGGTCAGACCCAGGCGACGGCGGGCCTGCAGGTCGGCGGTCATCCGGAAGACCGGGGCGGGCAGCAGGTGCACCTCGTCGTAGATCACCAGCCCCCAGTCGCGGGCGTCGAAGAGCTCCAGGTG